>JBGQLF010000928.1:0-5028 GCA_041499985.1 Gemmataceae bacterium | reverse complement strand
GGGTGTCCCAGACGTCGGGTGAAGCAAGGCTCGGCGTGGTGCGCGCGGTCCAATAGACCGTAATCAATGGAACGCCGGCCTCGACCAGCCTCCGGGCCAACAGGCAACTCTGGCCGAAGTCATTCATGCCGTAGCGATCGCGGAGGCGATTCGGCTCAGCCGACAGTTGAAACGCTCGCCGCGCCTGCGGGGATTGCATCATGCGAAAGGCCAGGTCGTAGTAGCCGTCCCACGCGGAGGCGCCGCGCAGCATGCCGATCTGGTCCCCGTACCGGTCGAGGGCGCCGCGGAGACAGTTTCGGCCCTCGAGGCGCGGGCGGTCTATCTCGTCCGGCATGGTCAGCGTGTCGATGGAGAAATCAGGCCGTGTCGGGTCGCCAGTCACACGGAACGGGGTGAACCGCTGTCCCAGGATCCCAGCGAACTGGCCTGCGACGTCGCCGCCGTCGTCCTCATAAAGGCCCCACGGCAGGGTGACGCACGGAGGCATATCCCGGGGTTGCCGGCCAAACCGGGCCACAGCGCTCCCGATGCTCGGGTAGTCTTGGGGCGCCGGCTTGCGCAGCGGGCCGGGGTTGAAGTGGAGGTGGCCTGTCAGCATGTGGTAGGCGCTGGAGCTGTGGTTGGTGCCGGGGTGCGTCACCGAGCGGACAATGGCGTAGCGGTCGGTCCGATTGGCCATGAGCGGCAAGTGCTCGCAGATTCTAGTGCCGGGGACCCGGGTGGCGATCGGCTGGAACTCACCGCGAATGCCATCGGCTGCTTTGGGCTTCAGGTCGAAGGTTTCGAGTTGCGACGGGCCGCCCCACATGTACAGCATGATGCAGCTTTTGGCCTTGCCGGGTCCTCCACCGCGCCGACCGTCGCCAGCGGCCTGGCCCTTCAGCAAGGACGGTACCGTGAGCCCTGCCAGGCCAAGCCCGCCGACCGTCAGGAACTGCCGACGTGTCCAGCCGTCGCACAAACGGGCACCTGGGCCTAACAGGCGTAACAAGGCATCCCTCCGAAACAAAGCTTCACTGTGTGCTCCAGGAATCGCCGTCACATGGTCTTTGCAGTGTTTCCATCATTTTTTCAGGTAAAGCACGGCATCGCCGTTGAAAGGGGCTTTCAAGGTTCGTTTGGCCCCACCAGTGATCGCCCCAGCAGTGGAAGTCTTTCCATCGGTAGGATGCATCCACTCGACCAGGAACGTGCCGGGAGCCGCGGATAAGTCCACCGTCGTTTCCCCGCTGTCGGGCAGGTAGATTAAGTACTCGTGTCCCAGGTGAGTCAGGCAATGTTTCGTCGAGGCCAGCTCGGGATGCGGCGCCGTGGCGGCCAGATCCATGCGCTCCGCGTAACGACGGATAAAGCCCATGGTGTCACGCACATTATCCCAACGCGTATCCGGCCCCGAGCCAATTCCGTTCGTAGGAGACGGGCAGAGATTGCGCTTTTCGCGCGGATAATGGACAACGTAGGGGTCCATAAACAGCGTTTGATTCCCGTTGGTGAAGTTGATCCAGAAGTAATTGCGATTAACCTGTGGAGAGTCGTTCCACATGCCGAAGTAACTGTGGTCTGAATCGTTGATGTTCACTTTGCAGCGCGGCTGGCCGGTACCACAGCTGGTCGTTGGAGAGATTCTCGCGGCGGGGGCAATCCAGTCGGCATCGCTGTTGAGGATCGTGGCGTCGTTGTTGTCCTCCAGCACTCCTAGGCCGATGGGGTGTTGAAACGGCTTCCCGGCCTCGTAGCTGCGGGTGAGGGCGATCAAGTGGCTGTTCCACCAGATTGAGTCTCGAGGCGCTTCTTGAGAAACGATCCAGAGAACATTGGGCAGATCGTTGAGTGTGTCGATCACTTTTTTCACATAGGCGTCCTGAATCGCTGTAATGGCATTGGGCGCAGTCATCGTCACTGCCTTGGTTCCACCGCCATCGTCAATTCCGTTCACATTGTTTACCCCAGTAAAGGGATATCCGTCACCGGAAAAGCGAAAGCGGAGGAGCCATTCGCCGGAGAAAAGATAGACGCCGGCGTAAACACCGGCCGAGTCTAATTGCTGGACACGGTTGCGAAGCCGGTCAAAGTAGGCTTGATTGTACTTTGTCAAATCAAATTTCAATTTCCCGTCTGATGAGTTGCCCGGGCCCGTCCGCTGCCAGGGGTGTGGCGTTACGCTGAAATCTGGCGGAGAATTCGCGGTGGTGGGCATGCGGCGGAATGTCGGAAGTTCCGTTGTCCATAACAGCGTGAAATTATGGTGATGGGCAACAAGCAGCTTCACAAACGCCTTAAAGTCCAGAGGCTGGATCGAGTCATTTGTCCCCCAATCCTGAAGAGAGTTCCAAGTGTGAGACCCCGTCAAATAGATCGCTCTGCCGGTGCCATCGGTGAAATAGTGGGGATTTTTCGGATGGACGCGGAGCGGGCCCTTAGCCGCTCCGACAGGCTGTTCGGCGGTCTGCTTTCCATCGGACGCCGACGAGCCTACGAGGGGCGCCGCGACGAGAACCAGCAGTGCAAACATGGCCACGGCCAGTAGGGCTTTGCGCCGGATTGAACGGGACATGTGCGACTCCCTTGCCAAGAAGTGGATTCCCAACCAGCCCGGAGCGCAAGCGGCGCGCCAGGCCTGACCCACGCTCGCGGCCCGGGCCGATCCGCGTGGTCGTCTTTATTTGCCGGTCTTGCCTGTCACTTCCAGGGTGAGGGTTTGTGGCCCCAGCTTCACTTCAATGTCCCGCAACGGCGTGCTCGCTGCTTTGCTGTAACTGCTCGGGATCCGCGAAGGGACATTCTCCGGAGGTTTCTCCATCGAAAAATCGCTACGCGCCTTGGGAATCGAGCGCGCGTCCTGAACCAGTACCCGATGAAAGCCGATCGCCGCGCCGTCGCGCTGGTCGCTGGTCACCAGACAGAAACGCCCCTCCGCGTCTGTGGTGGCGGAAGAAACTGGCCCGTGGGTCCCCTTTTCCGGGTCGGGAAGGAACTCAACAAGGGCAGCAGCCATCGGCTTACCATTCAGGTTGACCACACCGGACACTTCCGCCAGCTCCGGCTTCGAGCCGCAACCGGCTGTTGTCAGAGAGAGCAGAGACAGCAGGGGCAACAGAAGGACACACCGTCGCGGCAGATCAGGGACCATAGCTGGATTCCACGGAGTAGGTTCGGCGGAAAGACATTATCACGGCCCGCCCGGGACCGACCGCAAACGTCCGGCCTGGGCGGGCGCAACACTTCTTGCGCTGGGGACCGTCTTTCAGGGCAGTGTGGCCACCTCTCCACCGGCCCGCGTGCTCAGGGCTTGGAGGATGATCAGGTCGGTGGAATCAGGCAGAAACCGCACGGAGCCATCCGCGAAAGCAAAGTTCGCTCCCCCTGAGTGCAGGCTACCCCAGGCATTGAGCCGTCTGGTCGCATCGGCCGCCGAAGCGCAGGTGAAGTTGATGGGGACCCAGCTGCTGCCGCCATTATCGCCCATTGCATTGTTGGTGCCATTGCTGACGCCCCAGCCGCCCCAGTCCACTAGATTCCAGGGTGTAGAGCCTGTGGAGGTGCACGGGCCGACTTCCCGGAAGTTGCGTTCGCCGAAGAGAATCGTATTACTCGTGCCGTCCGTGATGGCTGCGATCTTGACCTTGCTATCTTTGAAGAAGATACCATCTCCCGGTTCCTGGGTGGTAGAACAAGTGTCATAACACCCATTGTAGGCCCTGGTTCCCGCATTGCCCGTGTACGAGGTGAGGCTTAAATAGACGGTACTCGAAATGATTTCGTACGGCCAGGTCGCAGAACCGGAATTGTTAGGACACTGGTAGGTCTTCACGAGCAGCGTGGAGTTCCCCGGTGCCGACGGCGGCCCTGCGTTGGTCGCATAGCTGGCAGGTTGCCACTTCCAGTTCACGTAAATGTTGTTCTGCTCGATGAACGGCAGCAGTGCGATGAAGGTGCCGTTATTCTCTCGATTTGCTGCCGGGTTTGGACTAGACGTCGGGTTCCTTGGCGTACTGGTCGTGCTGGTAAAGAGAACGTACCCGCGTTGGAAGACGCCATTGGTATCGTGGTAGTTGTGGCAGCCCAAGGCGATCTGCTTGAGGTTGTTGGTGCAGCTCATGCGGTTGGCCGCTTCGCGGATTTTCTGCACCGCCGGCAGCAACAGGCCAATCAAGACGGCAATGATAGCGATCACCACCAGCAGCTCGATCAGCGTGAACGCGGACCGGCGGGATTGAAGAGAACAACGCATGGAAGGATCCTCTCGGGATGAGTGATAACACCCTTGGAGCAGACGTAGGCCGCTCTCCAGCATCGACGACCTCTAAGCCACGTCTCGGGGTTCGGCTCGTCTGTAGAACGAGTCAACCGGATTGTAAGACAGTTGCCAAATTGGGCAGCTGCCGCCACAATTGTCAAGAAGAATCTTGGCAGCAGGCGGTTTTTCGGTTTTTCGCGCCGGCGTGGGACTCGAGGAGGCAAGCGATGGCTAAGGCGACACTCAGCCGCGGCGTGCGTGAGCAGATCGCCAACCGGTTGCGTGACGAGATCCTTTCAGGGCGTCTGGCCGAAGGCGAACGCCTGTCCGAGATGCAACTGGCCAAGCGTTTCCGGGTGAGTCGCGGACCGATCCGGGAGGCCTTCGTGCAGCTCATCTATGAGGGCTTGCTCGTCGCCAAGCCCAACTGCGGTGTCCGGATCGCCCCCTCAGCCCCCAACTCGGTCCGGAAGTTGGTCACCCCCATCCGGCGCACGCTGGAGACCTATGCCTTGCAGCTCGTCTTCGACGACCTCGCCGAGGATGATTTCGCCGTCTTGAACGGGATTCTCGAGCGCATCCGCGTCGCCTGCCGACAGCGGGATTACGCCGCTGCCGTCGAGCAAGACATCGCCTTTCACCGCTTCCTCCTGGAACGCGCCGGGCAACCGGATCTGTTGGCCATCTGGTCCACGATTGTCGCCCGGATCCGCCGTCACTTCCAGAAGGTTCACTTGGACCACAAGAATCGACCGATTGATGTGTATGCCCGACACCAAGCCCTGGTC
>JBGQLF010000927.1:0-5043 GCA_041499985.1 Gemmataceae bacterium | reverse complement strand
GTGTGCATCGCCAACTGGAATTGTCGGGATCTACTCCGTACTTGTCTGGAGTCGCTGCACGATCAGCCTCAGGGGGTCCATCTGGAGACGATTGTCGTGGACAATGCATCCTCAGACGGAGCGGCCGAGATGGTGGCCCACGAATTTCCGGAGGTGATCTTGCAGCGGAATGAGGCCAATCTCGGCTTTGCGCGCGCCAACAATCAGGCCGCGGCGCGCGCCCGCGGCCGTTATTTGTTCTTTCTCAACAATGATACGGTGTTGCCACCGAACACCCTGCGCCGGTTGGTTGAGTATGCGGACACGCATCCAGAAGTAGGTATCATAGGACCGCGCTTGCGCGACCGCCTGGGACAGCCCCAGGTTTCGTATCGTCACCGCCCAACGCTGGCAACGTTGCTTCACCGGACGAGTCTGTTGCGCTGGACGGGGCTCCTCCGGCATGCTTATCGCCGGTATCGCCGGCTCGATTTTGATCCAGAGACGACCCGGCCCGTAGAGGTCCTGATGGGGGCAGCGATGCTCTTGCCCCGCGAGGTCTTCTTTAGCTGTGGCGGCTGGGACGAAGATTTCATCTTTGGTGGCGAGGACTTGGATCTGTCCACGCGAGTTGGCCAGAGTTATCGCGTCGTCTACCATCCGTTGGTGGAGATTCTTCACTACGGGCGCGTCAGCACACGGCAGCACATCGGCTTCGCGTCGTCACACATGGCGATAGGGTTCCTGCGCTATCTCCGGAAGACCGGTTGCTCGCGCGTGGCGCTGCTTACTTACAAGCTCATCATCACCCTGGATGCGCCGGTTCAGGTGCTGGGCAAGGGCTTGCAATACCTCTGGCGCTGCCTGCGCGGCCAACCGGGCAAGGCAGAGAAGAGTTTGCTGGCGCTGCGCGGTTGGGGACACTTCTTGCTGCGGGGATTGGCGCCCTTCTGGCGCGCATGACCAAGAGAAATAGTCTGTTTAGCCGTGAGCCCGCGGGCTCAGGGCCAAATATCGTCGGCCGGCCACGGCTTCCACTCGCCCCAGTTGTCGAGGTACTGCTGTAAGGCGGGCAGCTTGGCGACCGTCTCCATGATCCACAACTTGGCCGTCTCCACCAGCGCCGCCTCACACGCGAGCGAGATCTCTCCCGCCATCACGCGCGTCCGCAAGAACACGAAATAGGTATCCAGCGTGTCAAACATGCAATAGTCATTGATCGCTTGTTTCTTGCCAGCCTGGTAAAGGGCGTAAACCTGGTCGCCCGAGATGTCCATCTTGCCCGGTTTGCCGAGTAGTTTGGAGAGCAGATCCAACCCTCCCGTCAAACGATACGCCCCGTAGTTAGTCAGCCAGTCGAGCAGATCGAGTCCGCCGTTGTAGCGATGCCGGCTGTTGTCAAAGTAAGTGCGGCCACAGCAGCCGAAACGAAACCCGGCCAACTCCAGTAGGGGTAAATCGAAGCCGCGGCCATTGAAAGTGACCAAGCGGACGGTATTGCGATACCGTTCCTGATAACAGGCCAATCCACGCCAGAATTCTTCGACGATTCGCCGGGGCTGAAAGTGCGGGGCATCCAGGCAGGTGAGCGCTTGCAGCTTGTAATCGGCGCCGACCCGCAAGATGCAGACCGCCACGGGATACTGGAAACTCACCGGGAGAAAGTCCGAGCCGTTCCACGAGCGCTCCCGGGCCTCAGCCTGAGCCTTGGCAATGGCCTGCTCGGGAGTCAAGTGTTCCCCCGGGTACTTCACCATGCTGAGGAGCCGGCCATCCGGCACGGTCTCGGTATCGAGGATGAGATAGCCCGGCGGCACCCCGATCTCCCCAGTTCCGCTACTGAAGACGTCCACGGCAGCCATGTGATACCCACGACGAAAGGTCACGCCTCCACGGCTTGCAAGCATGGACGATAGCCGGCCACCGGTCAATGAACGTTGCGGGCCGACCCCGGCTGTTGCCATCTTTGCGGGCCCGAATTTGCTGGTTGTGGCGGTGATGCGGCCTAGCGGGATGGGGTGGGAAAATGCTATCTTGCCAAGCATGGCAAGTGGGCCGGGCTCGGGCGAATGGAATCATTCTCGCGCCGTGCCGGCGGATGTACAGCCGCTGGGTCCACCCGATGAAGAGACCTTAGTGGAATACAGGATGATGCAGGATTCACGCTCGTCGCAAATGTCCACCCAATCCGCCCTGGCACCACCGACCACCGAGCCCCCGATTTCCGCTGGCGCGCGCCGATCCGCCCTGCTGATCGTGTTTCTGGTGGTGTTTATCGACCTGCTCGGCTTCGGTATCGTGCTGCCGCTCTTGCCCCGCTACGCTAATTACTTCTTGGAGCCGCTGCTGCCGGGCGACGCCGCTGCGGGATGGCGCGGTGCCATCCTCGGTGTGCTCATGTCTGCGTTCTCGGCGATGCAGTTCTTGTTCGCTCCGATCTGGGGCCAAGTCTCGGATCGGCTTGGTCGGCGGCCCATCCTGCTGCTCGGCCTGGCTGGTTCGGTCGTGTTCTACGCCCTCTTCGGTGTGGCGTCGACCTGGGGAAATGAAGGAGCACTGGAAGTCGGCCTGATCTTGCTGTTTGTCGCTCGGGTTGGAGCAGGCATTTCCGGTGCCACGATCGCCACGGCCCAGGCAGTGATCGCCGACAGCACCACCCCCGAGCGCCGCTCCCGAGGCATGGCGCTGATCGGAGCCGCCTTCGGCATCGGTTTCACCTTTGGTCCATTACTCGGCGCGGCAGCACTCTCCTTCTGGCCGGACTATCACGGTGCACCGGGATACGTGGCTGCGGGGCTGTCGCTGATCGCGCTGGTTCTGGGGATCGTGCTGTTACCGGAGACCTGGCGGCCGGGTGCTACGACGACCCATCGACGTTGGCTCGACTGGCGCGGTTTGCAGAACGCGCTGCATACGCCCACGGTGGGTCTTCTCGTCATCACCTTCTTCCTCGCCACCTTCGCGTTTGCCAATTTCGAGGCCACCCTGTCACTGTTGACCAAGCATGCGTTGCGCTTCGAGGATCGGGCGAACTTTCTGGTGTTTGCCTTCATTGGCCTGGTTCTCATGCTTGCCCAGGGCGGCCTCTACCAGGTACTCGCCCGCCGCGGCGTCCGGGAGAGCACCTTTATCATGTCGGGAGCGACGCTTATGGCCCTCGGGTTGGGCGGCATGGCGGGCGTGGCCCTCTCCGTGAGCGAGGAGGTGAGCGATGGACAAACGCTATTGCTAACGGTCTTCTTGTTCGCGATCGCTGTGGCGGTGGTGGGATTTGCCCTGTTGACGCCTTCGGTGCAGTCGCTGATTTCACGTCGCACGGACCCGGCCAAGCAGGGCGAGATTCTCGGCGTCAATCAATCCGCGGCGGCCCTGGCGCGTATTCTGGGGCCACTGGTCGGCCTTGCCTTATACAACCGTCCACCGGTGCACGTTTTGCCTTACGCTGTGGCCGCCGGCCTCCTGGGCCTCGTATTGTTCCTCACGGTACGGATCCAACGAGGGTAAAACTTGGCTCGTCGGCCAGTACCGTTATCTCTAGAGAGTGCGCATGCCACGCCACATCATCACGCCGGGCCGGCCGTCCCCTCGGCACGACCGCCTTGTCAAGAGGCTCCTGACCGAGTTCGCCGCGGCGAGCTTGAACCGCCAGCCTCTTATCCTCGAGGAGCGGGTGCCGGTGACCAAATCCCGGCACGTCCATGTCATCTGGGACGCCTGGAAGGACCTCGCCGCCGACCAGCGCTCGGCGATCATCGTGGACGCCTACCGGCAGGCGGAGGGCGACGAGGCGGCCGCCGAGGTAACCATCGCTGGAGGGGTCACGACCCACGAAGCCCTGGCGCTGGGCCTGCTCCCCTTCAAGGTCGTGCCGGCCGGCAAGAGAAACGATCCTACTTCCCCCGATGACTACCACCGGGCGATGGAGGCTGAGGCGCGACAAACTTTGCTCGGCCCCCGCGCCAAGGAGCTACGCTATGCCCGTTTGGAGGACGCCGAGCAGGCCCACGACCGCCTGGAACAGGCGCTGCCTGGTTCCTCCTAGGTCGTCGTCCAGGAACTTCTCTCCGAGTCCTAAAGCCAGCCCTGCAAAGGGTCGTGCACGCATGGCCGAGCTACTCCCTCTTCGCTTGATCCTGGCGAGTGCGTCCCCAGCACGGCGTGAGTTGCTCACGCGAGCCGGGTATGCCTTCGAGATCATGCCCGCGCATATCGACGAGCCGACCGATGCCGGCTTTGCGGACCCCCGGACTCTAGTGCAGCACATCGCCTGGCTCAAGGCAGCGGCGGTGGCACCACGCATTGTAGCCGGACTCATCCTCGCGGCGGATACGGTCGGCTGGCGCGAGGGCCAGGCGATCGGCAAGCCCGCCGATGAAGCCGATGCGCGGCGTATCCTTCGCCTCTTGGCGGGCACGGAACATGAGCTGTGGACGGGCGTGTGTCTGTGGCGCCGGCCCGACGCCTTTCAGGTAGCCTGGCAGGAGGTGAGCCGGGTCGCCATGAGAGCTTTGAGCCCGGAAGAGATGGATACCTACCTGATGACCCGCACGTGGGAAGGCTGCTCGGGAGCGTACGCGATCCAGGAAGGTGCTGATCCCTATGTCCGCGTGGTGCAGGGCAGTATCAGCAATGTCATTGGGCTACCAATGGAAACGTTGGGTCGAGTGCTGCCGTGGGCTCGGGAAAGTCTCCCTCGCTAGCGCTTCGGGCTAGACTGGGCGGGAGTTTCCGGTTCCAGCAGCTCGATGCGGATGTCATCGAAGTAGACGGTTCCCAGGCCGGTCAGGGCCAAGGTGACATTCAGCTGGCCGGATGCCGGGACTTGCCGATACAGCGTGAATTTCTTCCAGGTCGTTAAGGCTTCGGTCAGCCGAACCGCCAACGGCTCACCGCCGGCACTATCGTACAGCAGCACGCCGTCCGTCGAGGCTTTGATAGGTCCCGGAATGCGAATCCAGCCACTGACGCGGACCAGCTTCCCCGGCTGCATTCGAACGAACGGACTATTGAGGGCCAGGTAGGTGCGCTCCAAAGCCGCTGGCACCAGCTGCGAATTCTTGGGAT
>JBGQLF010000926.1:0-5044 GCA_041499985.1 Gemmataceae bacterium | reverse complement strand
TCGGGCGCGCCGGGGCGCCGCGCTCGCCCGCGGCCCGCGGCTGCTTCTCCGGCCGCGCTCGCCCGAGGCTCGCGGCTGCTTCTCCGGCCGCGCTCGCCCGAGGCTCGCGGCTAAACTGCTTCTCCGGTCGAAATACTTCGCGAATAAGAACTCTACTCGATATATACACAAAACAGATAGGAACGGCACAATTTACAGGCACCACCGGCCCGCCGGACAAGGCGCGGTCCGGGCTCCCGCCACCCAGCGGTGACCCTGGCGCTAGCTTTTTTTAACACCCGGCTTAACACCGTAAACCAACCCAAACATCCCGACCTGACCGCTGGCCCGGGGGAAGGCGAAGCACGGGGATTCGCAAGTCTTTATTTCTTTAGAAGTTGCGTTCATGCCGATGGTGCGCGGGATGTCTCCGCGCTGCTGTGGTACGCCGTTTGCTCTAGATGCACGGTGTTCGCAACTGAGACGAAACCGGAGGACCGAGGCCCCTTTCCTTCGCTCCTCACTTTGCAGCGGAGCCCGTTGGGTTGGCCGTAACGCCTGGGCGCTGCGGTCGCGAATCGCGAACCTCTCCCCAAGTAGCGGATGTACCGGCTTGCCTTGGTGCGCTCACAAGGCCAGCCCCCGGCCAGACTACCGGCCTTGCGTGTACGAGCGCACGGCCTCAACCTGTTATCCAAGTGGACGCATTATGCATAACGCACTGAAAACGCACGGGAGTACAGGCTCGTTCCGCACTTCTCAGGAAAGGGATGGCTTTACGGACCTCCGTGGGCAACGGCCGTCCACCTGGTACGACGTTTGCAAGGCCGGGGGGGAACGGGCCTTCGCCTTGATCCTGCTCATCGTGTCGGCGCCGCTGATCCTGCTGGCCGCCGTCCTCGTCAAGCTGAGTTCGCCCGGCCCGGTGTTGTATTCCCAAACGCGGTTGGGGCGCAACGGTCGCTCCTATACGATTTATAAGATTCGCAGCATGAGCCATAATTGCGAAAAACAGTCGGGGCCGCGCTGGTCCACCGCCGGCGACACGCGTGTGACCCGAATCGGCCATTTGTTGCGCCGCACCCATATCGATGAATTGCCCCAATTGTGGAACGTCGTGCGCGGCGACATGAGCCTGATCGGACCGCGGCCGGAACGGCCGGAGTTTGTGCCCCAGCTGGAACGGGCCCTGCCGCAGTACCGAACCCGGCTGCTGGTACGTCCCGGTGTCACGGGATTGGCCCAGGTGCAGTTGCCGCCCGATACGGATCTGGCCAGTGTCCGCCGCAAGCTTGCCTACGATTTGTATTATGTGTATAGTTGCAGTCCGTTGCTGGACGTGCAGTTGCTGGCGGCAACAGCCCTGCACATCGTCGGCGTCCCCTACACCTGGGTGGGCAAGCTGCTGTTCCTGCCGAATGCCGAGACGATCGAACGGACTTATCGCAACTTGACCGTGACCCATAGCACGCCGGTCCAGCTGGAGAAGCCGGCAAACGAATCGGCCACCCGCGTGGCGGTGCCGATGGCCGCGGCCGTGTGAGGAAAACAACTTGACAGCGTCTTCGCTTTCTCCTTGGGGCGGCAGGTGGTCTGCCGCCCCGCTCTGTTGACGCGGGTCGTGCAACTTTGTCTCTCCTTTCTGGGCGGCAGGTGGTCTGCCGCCCGCTCTTTTTGCGCCGCTCCCCCTTCCTTCAGAATTCCTCCACGAAGGACACCAAGAGACACGAAGAAAGCGCGACCGAGGCGCGATCCGTTCGCGTCGGTTCGTGTCCTTCGTGGATCCATGCCCGAGTCTAGTCCCCGTTCGGAGAGGCGTTCTGAGCTTCCCGTACCCTGAAACTCCTCGGTCTGGGCAGGACTCCTTTCCGCAAAGACGGCTTGGCCTGCGGGCTGGTTTGACGTATGGTATGACAGCCGCTTCTTTCCGGCTCGGAACACGCTGCACCTTTTCCGGCGGCGTCTCTTCTTCCTGAGGTTCGGCCCCAAAGTCGTTGCCGGCAAAGGAGATAGAAGCGAGTCTCAGAGCTGGAACAGGCTCCGAGGGCTGCCGCGGGGGCGGTTCCAGCACGGATCGTGTGGTGAGGCCACCGCCTGAACAAGTAGAGGATTACTCCGCATGTATTCCGACCCCGTCATTACCATCACGTACTGGGGTATCACGGGCACCATGACCACGCCGCTGACGCCGGCCGAGGTCACCGAGCGCCTTGTCGGGGCGATTGAGCAGCTCGTGAAGCAAGGACGTTTGGCCAACCTGCGTCCCAGTCCCGATGTGCGCCAGGTTATTCGCCGGCACCTCGACGAAGGCCTGTCCTTCGCCCAGCGCTCGACCTTCGGCGGCAACACCACCTGCGTGGAGGTGCAGGCGCCCGACAAACTCTTGATCCTCGATTGCGGCAGCGGCTTGCGCGAGTTGGGCTTCGAGCTGAGCCGCCGCTGGAATGCCGCCGATTACACCGGTTCGCGGGCCGCGCACGTGCTCATCACCCATGCCCACATGGACCACACCTACGCCACGCCTTACGTCGGTCCGTACTTCGACCCGCGCAACCACTTTACCCTGTATGGGACGCGCTCGGTCCTCGATAGCCTGGAAGCGGTGCTCAGTCCCGATTCGCCTTTGAGCCACACGTACTTTCCACCCACGTTCGACCTCATGAAGGCAGTGCGGGACTTCCGCGAGCTCCAGCCCGACGATCACTTTCAGATCGGCTCGACGCGCGTCCAGACGTACTCCCTGAACCATCCCGGAGGCTGTCTGGCGTATCGCCTGGAAAACGCGGGCCGGGTCTTTGTCTTCGCCACCGATCATGAGCACCAGGACGTGCCCGACAGCAAGCTGGCGGCCTTTGCAAAGGGGGCCGATCTGCTGTACACCGAAGGCCAATATCTGCTGGCGGAGTACGAAGGACGCCAGGCAATTCCGGGTGAGCCGCTGCTGGCCCGGCGGGGCTGGGGGCATAGTTCGGTAGAAGCATGCGTGGCCACCGCGGTCGCGGCCGGTGTGCGCGAGCTGCACCTCGGCCACCGGGAGCCGCGGCGCAACGATGCCCAGCTGATGGAAGTGGAGCAGTATGCACAACAGTTGCTCCGGGATGAGCTCCGCCGCGCCGGCCGCCAGCCTGATGACTGCCGCGTGCGCATCCCGTACGAAGGGTTAACCGTGCGGATCTAACTCGAGTTCCGCTTGGGACCAGCCCGCAGCGGTAGCGAGGGAAAGCCCTTCCTCGCTTGCACTGCGGGCTGTAGTCCCGCTGTTGGAGTTCTGCCTTGTGGGTTAGGATTCCGTTCCTGACGTCAGGATCGGAATCCTAACCCACAAGGCAGTTTCTTAGCCCGGCGGCAACAGGCCACCGTTGTTGCCGGAGCCGGGGGCTCCAATTCCACTTCCTATTCCAATTCCCATTCCCATTCCACTTCCGCTTACGCCTCCGCTCGACGGCGCCTGGCTACCGCTGCCGACGGCGCCTCCGACTTGGCCGGAGCTGGAAAAGACCAGGCTGAAGCTTGTGGCGCTGAAGTTGCTAATCGTGAAGCTGTCTGCCATATTGCCGTAGACGATCGTCATACTACCCGGGATGCTGAAGCCCGAAATCGTCACGTTGTCCTTGCCGCCCCGCAAGGTCATGCTGATGGCGCTCACCTGGGCGAGAGGGAAGTCGACGAACGCCTTCGAGTTGATGGCCGTCGAGGTACCCGTATTCCCGGAGATGCGGATATCCCCAGCAATGGGTGAAAGGGCAACCGTAAACTGATTGTCCGCCGTATCTCCCACGATCTGGAGCACCCCGGCCGAGTTCCGGGCGGCTGTCACGACACCATTCAAGAGAGTACGGTCCTCCAGAGCCTCCACAATCAAGGTGCGCCGCGGGGGACGCCTTGGACTTCTTCGATTCTGCTGCATCATGGCGATGCCTCCTCGAGATAAGAGCAGGAGCGACGAACGCCGCAAAAGGTTCTTGTGAAGCCTTCTCTCTGTTGAAAGGGACATTCAAGAGCCGCAAGCCGGACCGAGCCAAGGAACTCCAGGACAAGGGGCCGACCGTGGCCATGATCGTCGCTGGGTTGGGCGTGTTGGAACGCACTCGGTTCCGCTCGTTGGGCGAGAATGCTTGACGGAAGGAGGCGAGGGGACGGTCAGCGTTGTTGAAGCTGGAATCTGGGCATGATTTCAACACCCTTCCCGATCAAACCGGCTGCTATCATGAACAGACCGAGGAGCTTGTGTCAACAAGATTCGCGTCCGTCGGCCTGGGCCGACGCGCGTCCATGCGCCGCCCGCATCCAAATCGGTATACCAAGGCCAATGCCAGCGAGGACTCGGGATGGTCCTCGCTGGCATTTGGTTTGGCAAGAGCTGGCGAGTGCCAGCTCTTGGACTGTGGGAGGGAAACTCTCTTACCCGGGTTGGAAAAAGAAAAGCTCTACCGGAGCCGTGGCTTCGACCTGACCCGCCATGTCGGTCGCCCGACTGTGGATGTCGTAAGCGTCAAACTCGGGGAAGTTGCTCGCCGAGAAGCTAAACGACCAAGAAGTCGTGCCCGTGGCTAGGAAGAACTTTTCGTCAATACTGTTGAAGCTTGAACCGTCCCAGTACAGAGGCTGGCCGGTCGTTAGGTTCTCTTTCAGGATACTAACCTCAACTTTCTGAACTCCGTTACCGTTGTCGCTGGCCGTGCCTTGGATGGAACCCTCGTAGTTGGAAGGGGTGATGGGATTAGTGGGGTCGGTATCCACTGGATAAGTGGCTATGGACGTCGGCGGCGGCGTGCCGGTGGTCAGGAATACGTTATTGCTGACCGGGCTGATGTTTCCCGCGGCATCGGTAGCCGTGGCGGTAAAGTGGTGAGGGCCATCGGGCAGCGTGGGCGTCGCGGTCCAGGTGTTATCGGCATTTGCGGTGACCGTCGCCAGCACGGTGCTGCCATCATACACCGTGACCGTACTGCTGGCTTCCGCGGTTCCCGACAGTGTGCGAGTGCCCTGGTCGAACTGCAAGGTTGGAGCCTCCGGCACGTGGATGGTCACAGCCACGGGACTGCTGGCCGGGCTGGTGTTCTCC
>JBGQLF010000925.1:0-5046 GCA_041499985.1 Gemmataceae bacterium | reverse complement strand
CGGGAGCCTGGCGCAGGACGCTGCGCAGCAACTCGGAAAAACCAACGTCAATGCGCGGGTTGACCTGCGATTGACGGACGCCCTCGATGGAAAACTCGATCGGATCTTCGATGGTGTTGATCTTCCGCTCGCGCGTATTCAGGAAGGTCATGCACGCGTACAGCGTCGCGGTCTTGCCCGAGCCGGTCGGACCGGTGACCAGGATAAGCCCGCTGGGGCTGTTCAACATTTGCAGAAAGCGGTTGTAATCCTGGCGCAGCATCCCCAGGCCATCGAGCGCCATCAGCTGCGAGTCGCGCTCGAGCAGACGCAGGGTGAAATCCTCGCCATAGAGCGTGGGCAGCGTGTTGACGCGCAAATCGAGGGCAGCGCCACTGGCACGACGAAACACCCAGCGGCCATCCAAGGGCCGGCGCCGTTCCATGACATCCATGCTGGCGACGGCCTTGATATGAGCCATGCAGCGGCGTCCTAGATCCAGCGGCATGAGACTCAGCATGCGCAAGATTCCCAGGTGCCGGACCATGGCGCCGACATGGTTCTCATTGGTAACGAAAAACAGATCGCTGGCCCGCAGCTCGGCCGCGTGCTCGACCAGCCGGGCCACGGCATCGTCGGGGGGATACTCGTTGACGTTGATTTGCAGCCGAAGGAATTCGTCGAAGTCATTCATTGGTTCGCTCCCCCCACCATAGCCCGCGCTGCGGCTTCGTCGGCCGCAATATGCATGATCGAGTGGAGCCGCAACAACTGGAGGACATGGTTTACCATCGGCGGGATCGTATGGAGGATCAGGCGTCCCCCCGCCTGCAAGAACTTCTTGTGGCAGACCACCAACCAACTGATGCCGCTCGAATCGATGTAGCTGGTCTTTTCCAGGTTCAGCAAGACTTTGCGCGCGAATCCTTCCATCCCCAAGACAGAGGTCATGGGATCATCGCCCGGATCAAAATCGTTCTGGGTGATCTGTCCTTCGCACTCCAGGCGGGCCACCCCCGAGTCCTCCGAGATCAGATTCAGTTGCATGGATACTCTCCGCGAGTCCGGATGTGCCGCCGGTGTCGTGCGCTGGATCTAGCGTAAGGGTGTCGCTTGAGAATACTGGGTCTTCACTCAACCTCTCGTAGCGCGGAATCCAGGGTGCTGCCCAGAGGCAGCCGAAGCTTCTGCCTCGGTTCCTCGGGCGCGAACTACCGCGGCCGCATCGGATGGCTGATGAACGCCTAGCGGGCGCGTTCCGCACCTGGCTTCCTGCCGGCTCGCTGCGGACCCGTTGTCGGCGCTCCGATCCCCAGGGGTGGATCGGAAATGCGCCTCTCCCCTCGACATCCGCCAGCCGTGCCGATTACCATTAAGATGCTGCGAGTCCTCGCATCAACGGGGAGATGGTATCCCGAGAAAAGATGTGGGGCAAGGACATTCTGGGGAATGGCACAAAAGCCTTCAGGCCAATCGCCTGCTGGCCTGAGCCGGGATCTGGCATCAAAGTTGCTCCTTACTTGGCTAGCGAGCGCCCAGGTTGCTTGCCCAACCTTGAGAGGAGAGGTCGTCATGGGTTTGCCCTGTCAGGAAAAGGTCCCACACGAAGCGTTCGCGCCCGGAGCCATCCGCGAGGGCTGGTGTTGCCAATCGGTGCGCACGAGGGCCGACGTCAACCACGTCCTCGCGGAATTGGCAGCGGCCATGGCCACGGAGGGCTACGGAGAGAGCGCTATTTTCGAGATGCGCCTGGCCGTGGATGAAGCGCTCGCCAACGCGGTCAAGCATGGACATCGTGGCGACGTGACCACACCCGTGCGCTTGGATTATCATGTCCACCCCGATTGGGTGATCGCCGAAGTGGAAGATCAGGGAGACGGCTTTGATCCCAGCCTCGTTCCCGACCCGCTCGCTCCGGAGAACGTCGGCGAGCCAGGCGGGCGCGGCCTGTTCTTGATGCGCTCCCTGGTGAACTGGCTCCAGCACAATGAGATCGGCAACTGCGTGACATTGTGCAAGTGCCGCCTAGCACACGGATGAAAGCAGCCTGCGGCACCAGGAGCCTCCCGCGCAGGCTCCTGTCCCTGCCGGGCAGGCGCTTCAAGTAGGTCTTTTTGCGATCCGACATTCCCTTTTCGCGTCCTGGCGCATTGCCCTGGACAGGCCTGCTCCCGTGCCCAACAATGACAGTAAATCGCCGTTGCTTAGAAAGATGGTCCGGCACGGACCGAGAAAGTGATTTCCCATGGTTTCCGAGCCGCTCTGCTGCCCCTATTGCAATGCTCATGTGCCATTGTCCGTGCCCATAACGCAAGGGCAACGGGTGCGCTGTCCGCGCTGCCAGGAGATCATTCCTTACCGGCGCGCCGGCACGGACCTGGGCGAAAATGCCATTCGCGTTGCCCCCCTGGCCTTCTCCGGGCAAGCGCCGGCCGAGCTGGGGCCCGCGGTCGCGTCACCCAGCCAACAGCGGCGATCCAACCGCACCATCGCGCGGCTCCTGCTTACTCTCATGGGCACCATGGCGGTCCTGGGCCTGGCGTTCGCTCTCTGGACCCAGCACATCCGCCGGCAACATGATTACCGCGACCAGGTCCTTGATCCGGGACCGCCTCCCATCGTCGCCGTGCCGCCGGCACAGCTGCCCGGGCTGGGCTATCTGCCGCAGGGGACGGACGTCATTCTCGGCGTTCATGTCGCGGAGGCAAGCGAGAGCCCGCTGGGGCGGGAACTGCTGGCACGCCTTACCCTGGGTTCCGGCGACTTCGGCCTGAGCGGCCTGGAACAAGCGACGGGCTTGCAGCCTGCTGAGCTGGACCACGTGGTACTTGGCCTGAAGATTGACGAGCGTCTCCTGCCGCGTGTGACTTTGGTGGTGCAAACACGCCGGCCGTACGACCCGGAGAAGGTGCTTGCGGCACTCAAAGTCGGACGCAGAACCGAGCGTGGCAACCGGATGTTGTACCGCTTTCCTTTGAACCAGCCGCCCGTCGATGCCGCCCTGTGGCTTGCCGACAAGCAGACGTTGATCTTCGGTCTGACCCTGGAGGATTTGGACGCTGTGCCACTGGCGCCCTCGATCGAGCTGGAGCGCTTCCCATCTTCCCTAAGGCGGCTACTCACGGAACAGGTGCCCGCGAACGCCCGGGCCTGGCTCATCGGGCACATCGAGCGCTGGGATCAGACTGCGGCTCAACTGCTCTGGTTGGCGGTGACCAAGGAAGCCCGAGAAGCACTCGGCGGAGTCCAAACCATTGGTCTTTGGCTGTCGATTGCTGCCGATCTGTCCTTCCGCGGTACGTTTGAGTGCGCGGATGCCCGTGCCGCTGGGATCCTGCATGGCTACCTAAACCGACACCTCGGTAAACCCGAAGAGTTGCGACGGATGTTCCGCATCAGGGCAAAGTCTGATCTCCTGGATCGCGACTTGGCAAGTTCGTTGCGCTGTAGCCAGCAGGACAAGGAGGTCACGCTGCTGGCCCAACCGAGCACGGAACTCCTTAACCAGATCTTTGGCTTGTTCCCCAACCGCGGGGAAAGTAGATAAGTCCTGTTCCCGCTTGAGCGGCGAGCCGTCTGTGTGCGCTCGCCGCTCCGGCCGCGGGGCATCGTGGGCGTCTTCACGCCTTGAGCATTTCGTCATGGCGCA
The DNA here is from genome assembly GCA_041499985.1 of Gemmataceae bacterium. Taxonomy (GTDB): domain Bacteria; phylum Planctomycetota; class Planctomycetia; order Gemmatales; family Gemmataceae; genus JBGQLF01. Next base: position 1,418 of record JBGQLF010000925.1, on the reverse strand, counting down.
TGCCGCTGGGCGGCAAGTCGCCCCGGCGCACGCTGGCCAACGCCGACTTGGCGCCGGCGTGTTGCTCGGCGTCGTTGTCTTCCCACTCGATACTCACGGCGCCATCGTAGCCGACTCGGTTCAGCTCGATCATGATCTCTTCGACGCTATTGGCGTCGCGAGCGGTGCCGGCGGTGACGAAGTTCCAACTGTTGAGCCGGTGCCCCATCGGTCGATGTCCGCCGAGCAGCCCCGCGCGCGTGTGCTCCCGACTGACCTGCACGCCCTTGATATGGGCACAGTGAATGCGCTCGCCAAACTCGCGGATGAACTGCACCACGGAGACGCCCTGCCATTCCATGTGCGAGCCGTCCAGGTTGAAGCCGACCACGTCGGCATAGCCCGCCTTATCCATTGCCGCCAGGTAATCACCGGCCGATTCCAGGTCGCCCATCGCCCGTTCGCTGGGATGGCATTCCAGGTCAAAGGTGACGCCGTATTTCTTGCAGGCATCGAGGACCGGCTTGAAGCGCTCGGCGAGCAATTCGAGGCTAACCTCGCGGACATCGGGAAGGGCATGGCCACCGATGCTGCTAGGCAGCGGGGGGAAGAGGAAGAAATGGCTCCAGCAGTGGGCGGGGGAGCCGACGAAGCCAGGAACGGCCACCTTGCGATTTTGCTGCTTGCCCAGGTAATGCGCCAGGCGCACTGTGTTCACCAAATCCCGGGCAGCCTTTTCCTGGATCATGCGGCCGATCTCGTCCGGCACATAATAGGGGTTGGTGCGCGGCGGCTTGTTGCCCTTGTCACGCCAAGCTTTGTAAGCGGCGACCGGCTCGCCGCCGACAAACTGAAGCGTCTTGGCGCTCGGCTCATCCCCAAGCGCCTGGCCTTGCAAGTGGGCCGCGACCGTGAAGATTTCCAGGCCCTGGCGCTTGGCCAACTCGACGCGCTCCTTGGCATACGCCTCGGCGCCGGCGTCGCTGCCGCAGCGATCCAGATCGAGCTCCCAGCTCGCTTCTTCCCAGCCATCGAAGCCGGTGTCGTGGAGGAATTGCACCCATTTTTCCATCGGCACATTGCCGAACTGGCCACGGACGAGGCCAATCTGGTGGTAGGATCCTTTGCCGTTGCGGTGGGGAGAGGTTTGCTTGTAGCCCATGAGATGGCGTCCTCGTTGAGAGACCTCAGGAAGCTAGATCACAATGACGACCGCTGACTATACACGTGTTTCCGGCGATCGCAAGTGCCTCCGAGGCAACAGCTTCATGAATTCACCGCGGTGTCGCACGGCTGGCACGATGACGGCACCAAGGCCAAGCTTGGAGACGCGTCCAATAGCGGTGGGTGTCAGGAAGCGGTATCATAGCCTGGGTGAAGCGGGCGCGAGGATCCATTCCGCCTCAGGAGAGAACGATGGGCTACATCGACGCGCATGT
>JBGQLF010000924.1:0-5051 GCA_041499985.1 Gemmataceae bacterium | reverse complement strand
GGGTTAGAATTCCGATCCTGACGTCAGGATCGGAATTCTAACCCACAAGCAAGAACCCGACCAGCTTGGGTAGACATCGACGCCCCTCACGGTTAACGGCGGCGTATCACCCAAACCCCCGTGCCCAGTCCGATCACACCGACAAACATCAGAACCGTGGGCAGCCAGCGCGTACGCTGGGCGACATCGTCGCTCACATTCAGAGTGAACGTGTTGCGCGTCTTCGGCGGCACGCCCACGCTGCTGGGCCGCTCGCGAAGCCAAGCGAGCGTGCTGGTGAACAGCGGAAAATAGCTCATGCTATCAAAGCGCTCGGCCATGAAACGGTTCGAGGCGAAGGTGGCGTCGCCGAACACAACCAGGCGTGGGGTCTGCTCCTGCTGGCGCATGAACGCGTGCGGATCGGATGGGTTGCTCGGTGTCACCGGCTCGGAAACCGCCACGGCCACGGACAGCCCGGTCGTCAGCTTACTGGCCTGAAGCTCTCGATCTTTCAGCAACTCGCTCATCAGCTGGGCAGGGTCCGCCCGGAGGTTGCTCTCCGGCCAGACCGGATCCGCGGACCAGGTTTGGAGGAGCGTATCGACCGAATAGCGCACGCCCTCCGGACGGTTGGGAGCGGCCGGCAGCGCTGCCACGTGGCGGACGTCCCGCAGCCGGATCGGCTCACCCGCGAACGACCGGGCAATGGGATTGCGCGCCGCCACCTCCCGACTGGTAGTCACCACCAGGCTCCTGGGATCGCGATCGGGATTCAGATTGGTTGGCGCTCGCAAGATGCGGTTGTTGCTCACCTGGACGTTCCACTCCGCGAGGAAATCCTCCAACCCGGTGCGCACCAGGTTGCCGTTGGGATCCGTCAGCACGTCCAGCAAGACAACCAGTTTGCCCTTCTTCTTGCTGGGGTCGGCAGGGTTCATGTAGTCGCGCAGTGCCTTGAGGGCGGGTTCCGAGAAGGGGGTACGCGGCGCCATGACGATGACCATGGCCGCGTCGTCGGGCACGCGCGCCGACGCGACGATCAGCGGATCCTTGGGCTTGAGGCCGGCCAGGTCACTCAGGTGCAGGCCTTTGACCTCATAATTGCCCTTCTGCAAGCGCTCGCGTAACACGCCGCCACCCTGGTCGAGCTGCGAGGATTCCAGATCGGTGATATCCAACTCGCCGTTGCCCTGCGTGAAGTACACCACCGGCTTGGTCTTCCCCTCTTCCAGGAAGCTGAGAGCCGAGATCAACGTATTTTCACCTTTGAAAGTGCGCGCGGAGCTGCCCGGTCGCATGCGTCCCCCTTCGTCAAACAACTCGCTCAACTTGAGGAACTGATAGTTGACATCGGGTTCCGTGCCACTCACCACCAGCACGCCTTCCTGGAGTTGGAACAGGTAGCGCTTGGCCAAATCCTCGACCTTGTCGATCTGGTCGACGTCCTCAGGATCGAGCGAGAAGTATTTGACCTGGAGCTTGTCATTGATGGCGCGGCAATTGTCCAGCAGGTTCCGGATCTCGTCCAGCTCCTCGCTCCGAGGAAGGATGACGTAGACCTTGGTAGGTCGTTCCAGGCCTGTCAGGACGTTTTTCGATTGATCGCTGAGCGTGTAGATCGACGCCTCGGTCCAGTCGAAGGCGGTGGTGGAATAGTTGTAGATCAAGACATTCACCACGCCAAGTATGGCCAGCAACAGCAGGCCGCTGAGCACGGCATTGTAACCGTACAGCAGCCGCCGCAGGGCCGGATCGGAGCGCTCGACCGCGCGGGCCGGCAGCAAACTGATGAACATCAGCGCCAGCCCACCGAAAAGGGCGAGCAGGCACACCCACAGCTGCCACCACGCCGTACCTTGCCATGCTTCCAGGCCGCCGAAGATGGTAGCGTACCACTGCCAGGCCAGCGCCAGCGCCAGCAACCAGGTTCCCAGTCCAGCCAGCCCGCCGGCACTCAGGACAGCAAGGCGCAGGCTGTCCACATCCTGTTCCGCTGGCGACTCGCGGAGCAGCAGGTACAAGCCGCCGCCCAGGGCGATCAAGGCCATCAGGCCACCCCAGAGCGTCAAAGGGGCATAATCCCAGCGTACCTTGATCAGAGTCAACAGTGGGATCAGCGCCAGCACCAACGCCAGCACCAGCAGGCCGTACGCCGCCGGCTTGCGGTTGTGATTCAGGCGGACGAGCCAGGTTGAAGACTGGTCCACGCGGGGAAGAGGATCGTGCGTATCCGTCATGGTTAAATTCTCTCCAATCGACAGGGTGACGGGCCGGTGGAGGCTCGGGCTCTATGCGGGGAGCGGAGTCCCTCCTCCGCCCGCCATCTGGGGAAGCCGTTAACTCCATCTCCGTGCTTCCAGGACCTTGACTGTCAGGAACAGCCAGAAGATCGTTGCGGACACGGGGAAGAGCAAGTCGCGCAGGGCCAGCTTCCCGCGGAGCGTCTCCATCCACAGGTCGATGAACGAGGTGTGGGTCAGGATTGTCTTCCAGGGACCTTCCTGCGGCACCATCGAAGAATTGATCATGAAGTAGACGAAAACGAGGGCGACCATGCCGATGAACGTGAGCACCGCCGCCACAATCTGGTTGCGCGACAGGCTCGAAAAGAACAGCCCCATGCTGACAAAACTGGCGCCCGACGCGGCCAGCGCGATCGTGAAGCTGAAGAGCGGCCGGTAGTCAAACGGCTGTCCGCCCTCGACGCGCAGAGCCACCAGGAACAGGCCCCAGGGAATCCACAGGGCCATGAAGAAGACCAGCGCAGCGAGAAACTTGCTCAGGACCACGGCAGCCTCGCTGGGTGGTGCCGTCAGCAACACTTCCAGGGTGCCGGTTCGCTTCTCCTCGCTTAAGAGCCGCATCGTCAGGGCCGGGACCACAAACATGACACACACGACGGTAATGAAGCTAATGACGTAATAGCGCAGGATCGGCTCGGCGACAGGCCGGCCCCCCAGGGTTTGGCTGAGGAGAATGTCGAAGAAGGACCAGAACTGGAAACCGCCGGCCAGGACCAGGGCACACATCACAATGTAGGCGATCGGCGAGTAGAAGAAGGCGGCCAGCTCGCGACGCGTCATGACGGCGAAGGCATTGTCCGAGCACAGCATCGCCGCCAGCGCTGCGTACAGGAAGCCTAGGCCCATCAACAGGATGCCGCCCGAGGCGACATAGGTGCTGTCGGGCCGGGCGCTCAGCCAACCCCAGGAGTGAAACAACGGCGGCAGGGCCGCACGTCCCAAGGTGATGAGAAGCACCAGTAGGCCGCCCAGCCCCATGGCTACGCCGGTCCAATAGCCCGCGTCACTACCGGTGCCCTGCGAACCGACGAACGCCCATAGGTAGCCCAGTCCGAGTAACGCCAGCACCAGGCCGTTGGGCACCAGGAATTCATTGGAGATAGTGCCTCCAATAAATCCGGTCAGCGCCACCAGCGCGCCGGCGAAGCCGAGCAGGCGCACGGTGCGGTCGCGCCAGACCGCCTCGCTCTCGTTGTGGGCAAAGGCGAGCAGGAACAGGAGAGCCAAGCTCAGAGAGAGGAAGCCATACGGCAAGAACAATGTGCCCGCTGGCCCGACCCGCGTCGGCAGCGCCGTGACGAGGGCGGCGACGATCAGCCACATCAAGCCAAAAGCGCCGTACAGGCGGCGGACCTGCAAATCGTGATCGCGCGCGGCATGAAACAGCAGACCGCCCAGGCCGACAACCGCGAACAGGCTGCCGAGGCCAGGACCAATCCGGCTGCCGTAGCTGTAGGCGAAGGAGACCAGCGCCACGGTGCCGAGCACCAGCGAACAGATGCCGATCAGCCCGACGATGCGGGCGATGCGCGGCTCATCCTCGCGCAGGATCGAGGGCGCCGTTTCGCGCATGGGTTGCCACCGGCTCGGCTGCGCGTCACGCTCGGGTTTCTTCTCGGTGATGGCCTTACCAGACATAGTTTCAGTCCTCTCGATCGTCCAAACTCCGAGCCCGGGAAGGGTCTGTTCTTAGACGGAAGCGCTGTGCGTTTCTGCAAATCGGCCTTGCAAGGGATCATCTTCCCGCAGCACTTCCAGGAAGCGGTCTTCCAGCTTGCGCCGGCGCAGGTCCAGCCGGCGAATCGTCCAACCGTTCTTGGCAATCCGTTGGCTCACGGCCTCGCGCAGATCTTGCCCGTCTTGCGTCCGGATCTCGAAGCCGACCAGGCCATCGCCCACGGCTTCCGGCACAACGTCCGTAACGCCTTCGGTGGTGCGCAGCACATTCGTGATCGCGTCGGCCGGTCCGCGCACCTCCAGGACGATGACGGCATCGGAGTCCAACTCCGCCAGTTTCTCGGCCAAACCGAGTCGGCCGGCGTTGATGATGATCACCTGTTCGCAGATCGTCTCGACCTCGGACAGAATGTGCGTGGAAAGCAGAATCGTATGCTGATCGCCGAGTTCCTTGATCAGGGCCAGCGTTTCGCGAATCTGCACCGGGTCCAGACCCGTGGTTGGCTCATCCAAGATCAGGATGGGCGGATCATGCACCATGGCATCCGCCAACCCGACTCGTTGGCGATACCCCTTGGACAGTGTGCCCAGCAGCCGGCGCCGCACCTCGCGAATCCGGCAGCGGTCCAGGCAGAAGTCGATGCGCTGCTGCCGTTCTTTGCGGTCGACGCCCTTGAGCTTGGCGCGGTAGTTCAGATACTCTTCGACACGCATCTCGGGATACAGCGGCACGCTTTCGGGGAGGTAGCCGATGCTGCGGCGCACCCCGACGGACTCCGCCATCACATCGTAGCCCGCCACGCGCACGACGCCGCTGGTGGCAGGGAGGTAGCTTGTCAGTATGCGCATCGTGGTCGTCTTCCCGGCGCCGTTGGGCCCGAGAAAGCCGACAATCTCACCCTGGGAGACCCGGAAGCTGATGTGATCGACAGCCAATACCGGACCGAAGAACTTGGTAAGGTTCTCAACCTGGATCATAGACACATCCTGCTGTGCTGAACCCGTCGGCAAACGGCCGTGGGCGGAAGTGGCACCGTGAACGCAGCCACGGTCTCGCACGTGGCGAAGAGGTTATGCTCTCAGGTTAGT
>JBGQLF010000923.1:0-5054 GCA_041499985.1 Gemmataceae bacterium | reverse complement strand
TCCTGAGCCGGTCTTCCCCAGAAGGACATCTTCTGGGACCTCGGTTTCGACCGAAACAGCCAACTTTACGACTCCGACAGCCCGCTGGCAACTGTTTTCTTGCCCGGATGGGTTCGCGAAAGCGGTGTCCGATCCTATACCGTTGCCCTTTTTCCCTGTCTCGGATCCTCAAAAGTCGATGAGGTCCCTTCTTCCCTCAATAGCTGCTGCATTCACTTTCTTCCTACGCGCGGGCCGTTAGCGCCGCGCGAGGGTGAGGGTGACGTCGCCGCCGGTCGGTACCTGGACGGTCAGGCCCGACTTCTTAAAGTCCAGGAAGCGGGCGTGGACCGGCGGCGACCGGCGCTTTGGCCTGGCCTGCTCGGACTCGTCGCCGAGAATGATGCGCGCCTGGTACGTGCCTTCCGGGGCGCCTTTGTGCAGCTGCCCCTTGTACTGCGTTTGCAGCCAGAAGCTGCCATCCGGCGCGATCGTGCCGCTGGCGCGCAGGTCGGGGTCGGTCGCCAGGGCCAACTCGACGTAGCTGTCGGCGAGTTGCGTGACGTCCCCGTCGGTGAGCACCACCTTGCCGTACTCCCCCTGGGACTTGTACAGCAAGGCCAGGTTGTTCAGGCTCCTGGAGTAGTCGGGATGGCGTTCGCCCAGCACCTGCTTGCGGAGTTCCAGGGCCTTTTGTGCCAGAGGTATAGCCTCTTGAGTTTTTCCTTGCTGATACAACTGAACCACCTGCCGGCTCAGTTGCCCTTCCTCGCCCAGTCGGCGCCGGTCGACGGGATCCAGCCGTGCCAGGCGTTCGGTACCTTCCAGGGCAATCCGCGCATCGGTCACGCGCCAGTGCTGCGCGCCCAACAGCTTCGTCTGAATCCCCAATACCTCCTGGCGTGCTTTGCGAGCAGCTGTGAAATCCTCTCGGTGCTCATGCACTTCGGCCAGGAATTCGAGTGAACCGGCCACCGTTTCGTGGAAGTTGCCAAAGACTTCACGCTCAATCGCCAGCATCTTCTCCGCAGCGTCGATGGCTTCGCTCAGTTTGCCCTCTGACCCCAGTTTCTCCGCTTCTTTTAGGAGTTGGGCCCGTTCCTTGAGCTTGGCCTGCTGTTCCTTGGTGAGTGCTGGCGGCCGCTTCGGCTGCTCCTGAGCCAGGACCGGCAGGCACAGTAGCATCACGATCAGCGCCAGACAACGGCTGATGAGCATCCTCCCGGAAGCGAAGGCAAGGCGACTGCCTTAGTAGGAAAACCATGGTAGGGGGAAGGGTAAACGCGGCCGCCCACCTGCGAAGGAATCTAGCCACGCGAAATCCCATTGCTACGATCGACACCCTCTGAGGATCGGTTGTGACTTCACGAGGCACAGCTTACCCCCTTGGAGGTACGGGAGCAACGAACTTGGGGATTTTTGCACCTCGACGTGGACCCCGTTGTCTAGACCAAGAGAGTGGCGTCGCTGAGTAGCCCTGAATCAGCTCTCCTGCCGACTACCCGGCGGAATCGTAGTTGGGGAAGGGGTGAACGAGAAGGAGATGTCAACCCGGGATTAACTCCGGACACGGAAGGCCGAACCTTGTAGATCCCGTTGTCGGGAACGCTCGCACGTCCGGTCCCTCTCTCGGCCCGCCTCATCCTCCGTTGGCACCGCTTGTCTGCGGGCCGGCTTGGCGGCGACCTCTGCCGATGGTACCATGAGGACGTCTTCGAATCATTGACGCCAGGAGAGATGCCATGCAGCCCCAGCCCCAGAACCAAGCTAGCCCTCCAGCGGCGGCAGACGTGCTCAAGCAGTCGTTCGATGCCTTTTATCGCGACCTGCCAGAGGTGCTGAAGAAGCACTACGGGCAATGGGTCGCTTACCACGGCAACGAGTGTATTGGTTTCGCCCGTACCCAGACGGAATTGCACCAGCGCTGTCTTCGCCTCGGTCTCAACGAGGACGAGTTCGTCGTCTTGTACGCCGACCGCCAGGCGTTGTACGACCAGGAGGAGATCGAATTGCCTCCGAACCCTTGAAAGCCAACTCCGGTAGGACGCGACCCGATGGCTATCATCCTGCGCCAGGCGCCGTTTTACGACGAATTCACAACCGTGGAGGTACAGGGGCATCGCCACCGGGTTTTTCCCTTGCAAATCCTCGTCTGGGTCAGCCTTGGTCCGATGGGCCTGCGCGACCTGGATCCGCGTATGCCGCGCTTCCCCGCCGTCCTCGACACGGGTTTCTCGGAAACCTTCCTGATTCACGAGCAGCAGCTGCGCGGCTGGGCAGGCCTGCGGCCGGAACACCTGAGGAGCCGCAATCAGGTCTTCCGCGCACACGGCCGGCAGATTCCAGTCCATGCCGCCAACCTTTGGCTGCACCCGAATCAACGGGGTGAGCGCGACCTGTTGGCGAGCGCAGCACCGTTTTTCCTCGAGGTTCATCGCGGCATCGGGATCTGCGGCGGCAGCGACCTCTTCCCGCGACTTCCTCTACTGGGCGCTCGCGCCCTGCGTCCGGCCAAGCTCCAGGTTTTTCTCGATTATCAGAAGTGCCGGGCCTCGGTGCGCACGCCAAGAAAGTTCTGGCCCTTCCACTAATCGCGGAAGTCCATGTCACTGCTTCCGCAGCTTGAACCGCACCGCCACGGTCTTGCGGGCGGGCAACTCAACCTCAGCGCTCTTCCGTTCCACGGGGACGTGGACCTCATCGAAGCCACTTCGGTACTGTCCGGTGCTCGGGTAGACCACGGCCTTCACAAGGGTGGCCTGGATTGCGTTGGGTTCCGTTGCCACCCCAATGCGTTGCTGGGCCCCCGGAGGCGGTGCGGAACGCAATCCATCACGGTCCGGCTCCCGCTGCGCGGGAAGTCAGTCCAGTTCTGGGCTCCACGGGAACCGCGAGAGCAAGCCGATTCTGGGATCTGGCATATAAGTTGCTCCCACTGAAGCTTCAGTGGTTCCCAGCACTTGCGCTCGTACTACGAGGAGAAACTGTTATGCGCGAAACTCGAGTCACCTTGCCCGAACTCGCCTTAATCGGCGGCACGCGTGCGGCCCTGGGCGCCGGCCTCGGCCTTCTGTTAGCGGATCGCTTGCCCCCGGACCAGCGCCGGGCCGTCGGCTGGACGCTCTTCCTGATCGGCGCCCTCAGCACCATTCCCCTTGCATTCGAGGTCCTTGGCGGCCCCCGTTCCTCTGCCTCCGAGGAGTGGCGGGAGCAGAGGATGAGCGGGCCGTGGTCCGAAGCAACCGAACGCCCGAGTCAGCGGAGTGAATTGGCGCGGACTTGACACAGGTAGGGGAGACGTAGGCCATGGAAAACCCCGAAGTGGCTCAGCTCTTCGAGGAAGTGGCGGACCTGCTGGACATTCAGGGAGCCAATCCTTTCCGCGTGCGCGCCTACCGCAATGCCGTGCGCACGATCCGCGACCTCTCCCAGCCTCTGGCCAAGATGCCGGCCGAGAACCTGGAACACCTCACCGGCATCGGCAAGGATCTCGCTGGGAAAATCGGGACCATCCTGGAAACGGGCGACTTGCCGCTCCGCCAGGAACTGCGGCGCGAGGTGCCGCCCGGCTTGCGGGACCTGGTCACCGTGCCCGGCCTGGGACCCAAGCGCGCTCGGACCTTGCACGACCGGCTCCGGATCGGCTCTCTCGATGAGCTGCGCCAAGCTGTCCAAAAGCACCGGATCCGCCGGCTACCGGGTTTTGGTGCCAAAACGGAAGCCAATATCCTCCAGGCCCTCCAGGGGCGAGAAGAGGCCGGCCGGCGCGTTCAACTGGCCGAGGCAAAAGTGTATGCTGACGCCGTCCTGCGTCACCTGAAGTCAACGCCCGGCATTGGACAGGTGGCGGTGGCCGGCAGTTTTCGCCGCCGCATGGAAACCGTGGGTGATCTGGACGTGCTCGTAACCTGCAAAAAGTCCGGCCCCGTGATGGAGCGCCTGGCCGAGTACGAGGCCGTGGCGGACGTGCTGGCCCGCGGTTCGACGAAGATGACCGTGCGCCTGCGAAGCGGCCTCCAGCTCGACCTGCGGGTTGTCCCCGAGGACTCCTACGGGGCGGCGTTGCAGTACTTCACCGGCTCCAAGCAGCACAGCATCCTCCTGCGCCGCCGGGCGCAGGAGCATGGTCTGAAGCTCAACGAGTACGGCGTCTTCCGCGGCCAGAGGCGCGTAGCCGGGCGCACGGAAGAGGAGGTGTACAAAGCCCTTGGCTTGCCCTGGATCCCGCCGGAGCTGCGCGAGGCACGTGGTGAGGTCGAGAGAGCGCTCGAAGGCCGGCTGCCGGAGCTACTGGAACTGGACGATCTCCAGGGCGACCTGCATATGCACACCACCGCCACGGACGGCCGGGCGTCCCTGCCCGAGATGGTGGCGGCGGCCAAGGAGCGGGGCCGCCGCTATATCGCCATCACCGACCACTCCAAGCGCGTCACGATCGCCAAGTGGCTCGACGCGCGCCGACTGCGGCAGCACTGGAAGGCGATCGACGCGCTCGCCGACAAGGTGAAGGGCATCACCATCTTGAAGGGCGTGGAGCTGGACATCCTGGAAGACGGCACTCTGGACCTGCCCGACGAGGTGTTGGCAGAGGCCGACTGGGTGGTCGCCTCCATCCACTTCGGCCAGAACCAGCCGCGCGAGCGAATTACCCGACGGCTCCTGGGCGCCATCCGCAATCCCCACGTGCATGCGATCGGCCATCCCACCGGCCGGCTGATCGGCAAGCGCAAGAGTATGGACGTAGACCTGGAAACGGTCCTGAAGGCAGCCGCGGACTATGGCTGTCTCATGGAGCTGAACTCGCAGCCCGACCGGCTCGACCTGGACGACATGGCCCTGCTGCGGGCCAAGGAGCAGGGCGTTCGCATCGTGGTGAGCAGCGACGCGCACGCCGTCGAGGAACTGGGGTTCCTGGAATTCGGCGTCTACCAGGCCCGCCGCGCTGGACTGGAGGCCAAGGACGTGGCCAACACCCGCAGCCTTGCCCAGTTCCGCAAGCTGCTCCGGAAGTAAACTGGGAGTGTGTTTCGTCCCTGCCTGGCCAGTGGTTTGCGCGTGGGGCAGACATTCTTGTC
>JBGQLF010000922.1:0-5065 GCA_041499985.1 Gemmataceae bacterium | reverse complement strand
GAAAACCCCCAGTTTGCGGGCGTCCGTCACTTTCCCATCCCCCGGTACCCAAACTACGTTATCTTCTATCGTCCGCTCCCCGACGGAGTCGAAATCCTGCACATCCTCCATGGGGCGCAGGACCTTGAGGCCCACATCGAGGCCGAAGAGCCGTAAGGGTTACTCGGTCGTGATTTGTGCCCTGGCGTGTCCGCTGAACAGCAGCTTGTTGAACAGACGCGCGTGTCCTGAAGATGAATAGGCCGAACCGGCAGCCCACCTTATTGCACCAGCCGGTCCGCGAACTCACGGCTGCCGCCCACGTCGGTGAGGCGCTGGTTACGGCCCTGGAAGAGGAAGGTCAGCTTCTCGTGGTCCAGGCCGAGCAGTTTCAAAATCGTGGCGTGCAGGTCGTTGATGTGGATGCGATCCTCCACGGCCCGGAACCCGAATTCGTCCGTGGCTCCAAGAATCTTGCCTCCCTTGATCCCGCCGCCCGCCAACCAGGTGGTGAAGCCGTACGGGTTGTGGTCGCGGCCAGCGGGTTTGTCCGGGTAGCGGCCGTCCGCGACCGGTGTCCTGCCGAACTCGCCGCCCCAGACCACCAGCGTCTCGTCTAGGAGGCCCCGGGATTTGAGATCCTGGAGCAAGCCCGCGGTCGGCTTATCGACCCGACGGGCCATCTGGCGGTGCGTTTTGTCGTTTTCGGCATGGGCCGCATCCCAGTCATCCGCCCCCGCGCTACCGGTGAAGATTTGCACGAAACGGACGCCGCGCTCCACCAGCCGCCGCGCCAGCAGACAGTTGGTGCCGAACCTCGCCGAGATCGGATCGTCTAAGCCGTACAGCGACTGGATAGCCCGCGGCTCCTGGCTCAGATCCACCGCGTCGGGCACGGCGCTCTGCATGCGGAAGGCCAGCTCGTACGAGGCGATGCGGGAGGAGAGGTCGTCCACGTCCTGGCCGCGCGCCGCCTTGTGCTCCTGGTTGAGCCACTGCACCATGTCGAGGATGTCACGCTGCCCGGAGGTGGTGCGGTCCGCGGGTGCGTCCAGGTAGAGCACGGGCGAGCCGCTGTTGCGCAGGACCGTGGGCTGGTAGGTGCCCGGCAGGAAGCCGTGATCATAGACCGGCGGCCCACCCTTGACGTCGCCGGTGTTGGCCATGACCACGAAGGCGGGCAGGTTCTCCGACTCACTGCCCAGGCCGTAGGTCACCCAGGAACCGAGGCACGGATGACCCATCCGGGCCGAGCCGGTGTTCAGCATGTATTGCGCCGGAGCGTGGTTGAACGAGTCGTGGTAGCAGGAGCGTACGACGGCCAAATCATCCGCGCAAGTTTGTAAGTGGGGATAAGTGTCGGCGATCTCGATGCCCGATTGGCCGCACTTGCGGAACGTCTGCGGACACCCGAGGATGGCCGCGTCGCTCTTGGTGAACTGTAATTGCAGACCCGCGCTGGCGCTCGATGGCAACGGCTGGCCGTGAAGCTTGTTCAGCAGCGGCTTCGGATCGAAGGTGTCGATCTGGCTTGGACCGCCTTGCATGAACAGGAAAATCACGTGCTTCGCCCGTGCCGGAAAATGCGGTGGTTTGGCGGCCAGGGAGGTCTCCGCCGCTGCGGACCCGGCGGCCACGCGGCCCTCGCGCGTGAGGAGATCGAGCAAGGCCCAGGCCCCAAAGCCGAACCCTGCCTGGCGGAGCATCTCCCGGCGGGAGTAGAGCAGTGGGCTGACCGGATGCAGGTGATCGGAAGGACGAGCCATGACTCCTCCTCAATCTACGTAAAGGAACTCGTTGGCGTTGAACAGGGCGAGGCACAACTCGGCCAGCGCCCCCTCCAGAGGAGAGGATGGGGCCTGCTTCCCGGACGACTCGTTCGAGACCGCTGTCCTTTGCCGCAAGAACTTCAGGGCCCGCTCGCTCTCCGCCGGTGTCGCGGGACGGCTGAACGCCAGCTGCCAGGCGCGCGACACGATCTCCTCAGAAACTGTTTCAAAAACCCTGCCTGACGAGCCGCCAAGCTCGTCCCGGCGGGATAAACCCGCCGGCTCGTCAGGTTTTTGAAATGGTTTCTCAGGCCGGGCTCCGCACTCTTTCAGCAAGCGCCGCGCGAAAGCAATGGATTGCTCATACGCCAGGGGGCTGTTGAGCAGGGTCAGCGCCTGCGCCGGGACGACCGTTCGCGTCCTCTGTGGACAACTCGTCATGACCTCGGGTGCATCGAAGGCCGCGAAGAGCGGATACGAGAACGTGCGCCGCTCCAGCAAGTAAACGCTCCTCCGAGTGTGCTCCGAAGCGTCTTTCGTGACCGGCCATTTCCCCTTGGCGTCGAACAGCCCCGTAAGTTCCTGGCTGCTCAGCGGTGGAACCACGGGAGGGCCGGACGGCTTGAGGTTCAAGCTTCCGGCACAGGCGAGCAGGGTGTCCCGGAGAGCCTCTCCCTCCAGGCGGTGCCGAGGGTAGTGCCACAGCAACCGATTTTCCGGGTCCACCTCCAGGCCGTGTCCATTGGCCACGCTTTGCATACGGTAAGTGCTGGAAAGCACGACGAGCCGGTGCAGACGCTTGAGGCTCCAACCGTGGTCGGTGAAGTCGCGCGCGAGCCAATCGAGCAGTTCGGGATGCGTCGGCGGCTCCCCCTGGGCGCCGAAATCGTTGGGCGTACGGACGATCGCCTGGCCGAAGTGCCAGCCCCACACACGATTGACCAGCACGCGCGCGGTGAGCGGGTTTTCCGGCGCCGTGAGCCAGCGCGCCAGGGCCGCCCGGCGTTTCATCGGCGGCACCACCGCGAAGTCGGGTGGGTGATTGGCGGACCGCAGCAAGACGGGAACCGCCGGCTCCACCACCTCGCGCGGCTTGCTCAGCTCGCCCCGGCCCAGCCGGTGGATGGTCATCGGCTCTTTGCGGTGGAACAGCACGAGACGCATCTCATCCTGGGTCTTCAGGGTGCAGCGCGGATCGTTCTCCAGCTCCTTCGGCACCGGCGCGTCCGAGAGCAACCCGTTGAGCACCTTGATGCGGGTCAGGCGGATTTTGCTGGGATAAGGCCGATCGCTGGCTGCGAAGACCGCCTGGAGCGCGAAGTAGTCCCTCTGCGTGATGGGGTCATACTTGTGGTCGTGGCAGCGGGCGCAGCCGAGTGTCAGGCCCAGGAACGCCGCACCAGTCGTGTCGGCGGCATCGGTCAGCCATTCGTATTCCAGCTGGTTCGCGATCATGGCCGATTCCCCGAGAGCGGGGCCGACCGCATACAGCCCCGTGGCGACGGTCGCGTCGGGATCCGCGGGCCACAACTCATCGCCGGCCACCTGCTCTTGAAGGAAGCGGTCGAAGGGCTTGTCGGCATTGAAGGACCGGATGACGTAGTCGCGATAACGCCAGGCGTTGGGATAGAGGTGATCGACCTCAAACCCTCCCGTGTCGGCGTAGCGCACCACGTCGAGCCAGTGCCGGCCCCAGCGCTCGCCGTACTGGGGTGAGTCCAGCAAACGGTCCACGACTTTGGCGAAAGCGTCTGGCGAGGAATTGGCCAGGAAGGAGTCCACTTCTGCGGGTGTGGGCGGCAGCCCGATCAGATCGAAGGTGGCCCGGCGGATCAGCGTGCGTTTGTCGGCGGGGCTGGCCGGTTGGAGACCCTGTTGGCGCTGTTTGGCCCGCACAAAGCGGTCGATCGGGTTGGCGGACCAACCCGTGGCATCCACCGGAGGTTCGACGCGCTGGATCGGCGAGAACGCCCAACGTGTCGCGGCATCCGTCTGGGGAGTTTGGCCTGGCCCTTCACCGAGCGCGGGCGCCACCGGCAGACCGAATAAGGCCAGGCACCAGAGAATCGCTCGAAGGCAATCGCTATTCATGGCGTCTGTTCCCCGTGGGACCATGCAATTCGCACGCGGTCCCTGGCATTGTATCTGCGGGACAGCGTCAGCGCAGCTCAATGTTGTAGACGTTCGCGCCGGGCTTCACGTCCAAGGTCAGCTCGGATTGCTTCGCGTCCTTGTACTTCGCTGGCAGGGGGACATAGCGAGGCCGTGGCTGGTCCTTCGGCGTATTCGGACCCCCATCCCCCCCGCTGAGCGGGTGAGTTTCCACGCACACCGCAACCTGTCCGACAGGCACGTTGTCCGCGGCATATGTTCCGTCCACCTCGATTCCCGCCGGCTGGGTCACCTTCCCATCCTTATCCACGAAAATCACCAGGCCCGAAGTGAGCGTCTTGCCCTGGTAGGTGACTTTGCCGGAGACGGAGCCAAATTTGCCCCCGCAACCGGAAAGGCCAAAACTCACCAGCGCCAGGAGGACCCCGGAGCGGACCAGCCAACGAGTTCGTACGCATGCCATGGAAAGCGTTCCTCTCCGATCGCGTTCAGCACGAACAAACCCAGAAGCCTGACCGAGTCTCACCAGTCGGTTCCCAGCACTTCGCCCCCGGCCGGCGTGACCGCGGCCCACCAGGTGGTGCCACTGATCGAACCCGACACAAACCGGACGCTGCCGTCGGCCATTCCGGCGTTGATGCCTCCGCTGTGGGGCGAGTTCGGCCGGCGGTAATCGCAAATGGCGGTCGTGTTGTTGTCAAAGGGAGTCGGCTGGACCTGAAAGGTGAAGTTCGGCCCAACCAGGAACCGATCCGCGAAGGCGAAGTAAGGGCCGAAGCTGCTGCCCAACGTGGTGGCGTTGTAGGGACCGGGAAGAAACACCGACCGGCCCCAGGCGCTGCCGGAATAGGTGGCGCCGCCGTTCAGGCTCGTTTTGGCTTCGCACTGCCCGTACTTCTCCGTAAACAGGATCGTGTTGGAAGTACCGTCCTGAAAAGTCGATTGGATACGGGGCTGGCCCGGGGTGCCGGTGCACGTATAGTTCGGAGGGCCGCCGCAGGTGGCAAACACCTGGGCATTCGCCCCATAGTTGGTCTTGGCGACGGGAGTGAAGAGGCCGACGTTGACCGCGTCGGGGAGCATGCCGTCCGGACTGCTGGGGTCGGAGGGGCAGACGTAGGTCTTGACCACGGTCTGATCGACCTTGTTGGCGTTGACGGCAAAGCCCCCAGGAACCGCGGCTGCCTTGTACAGGTTGTCCTGCT
>JBGQLF010000921.1:0-5066 GCA_041499985.1 Gemmataceae bacterium | reverse complement strand
GTCAGGCTAAAGGCACGCAGCACCGGCTGCTGCTCGACCAGCCGGGCCAGCTCTTCGCCGCAAGCGGTGCAGTTCAGATACGCCAGGGCCTCGGCCGAGGAGAAACGCACCAATGGATGCTTGCTCTGCAATCCTTGCTTCAGCGCCGGCACACTGGATTCGCCCAAGGCTTCCAGGCGTAGCGCGGCCGTGATCGTGTGGGCCGGATCGAGCAGGTCGTTGGCGAGCCGGCGGCGATAGGCGCTGCCGGATTCCGGCGTCTCCCGCAGCGGGATCAGGCGCACCACGCGCAGATAGCGGGGCAGGTTATGGCGATAGTGCGGCGGCACATTCAGATAGACAATCTTCTTGTCATGCGCCGTGGCCAGGGCGCTGGACAGGCTCGGGAAGGAGCCGTGGAAGGTCTCATTCGTGCGCTCGGCCACGGTCTGGGCAATCCGGGCGAACTGCTGATCGCTGTTGAGGACCAAAGCAAAGGGTCGATCGAGCTTACCCCGGCCGCCTCCCCAGATGCGTCCCTGGCGCAGCCTGTCCGCCTCGTCGCCATCGCCGAAGCCAACGAGCACGGAACCCTTGGCGGTCGCCAGCGGATGTCCCTTCAGGAGACGGTCCGCACGCTTGCTATCCGGGAAGATGTTCTTGGCGGTGTCGTAATTGTTCAGGATGCTCTCTTGCAAGACCCCGCCGCGCAGGCTGGTCGCCCGGCTCTGGGGGGGCAGCGTGACCTCGATATCGAGAGGATCATTCTTGTGGGCGCCGGCCGGGATCACCGCGGTGACCAGGACCAGCGCATTGTCCTTCGACGCCAGGATTTCCTTGATGTTGGTCACCCCCTGTTTGCGGAGGTGATCTTCCAACAGCAGGCGGTAATCGCCCGGAGGCGCCTCGCCGCCGGTGCCTTCCAGACCAGTGACCAGGCCAACGCCACTGACGATGATCTCATCGGCGTTATCCACGGAGGTGATGTCGCCGATGGTCTTGACCTCGTACTTGACCTCCTTGTCGGCTTCGTCCTCGCACTGAAGCCGTGTCTGTTGATGGGCGCAGCCGAGCAATCCCCACAACACGACCCCGAATACCCAGACGCGCTGGTTCATGGGTTGTTCCTTATGGGCTCGCGCACCGCTCCCGGCCCAGCCTGGAGCCGGTGGGCGCAGCGATTTGACCGTAGAAAGAGTCCGAAGGAGGGCGGACGATAGGAACTTCGCGGTGGGGTGTCAAGAGCATTTCGCGTCGCAGGCACGCAGCCGATGCTGCGTGCCTGCACGGGAAGAGTTGTGGCTTCGTCGGGAGAGACCGGTTCCGGAGCCGTGACCGTGATGAGTCAATGCGTAAAGGAACCCAGCCCGCTCCTGCACAACAGGTCCTTTGCACCAGGCAGGAGGTATTCTCGATTGGTTCGGCAGGGTCCGTTTCTGCCCTCCCGCCGGATCCGCCGCGCGTCCCGTCCCGTTCCCGGTGTCAAGCTGGGCAGAACAGCCTTGCTTCAAACAGCGTGGCAAGATAACCTAATTCTGTCATATCTGCATGGCATGAGGAAGTTGCTGCGATCGGGGGCCTGGGTGTTCGTCCCGTCTGTGCCCTTCGAGTTGACGTTTGGCCGCCCCGCAGGCAGCAGCGAAGATGGGAACGGAATGGATTGGCGAAACGGAATGGATCTCCACCAAGTAACAAAGAGGTTCTGCCAAGCACCCCATTCGGCAGAAGGGAGCACGCATGAAACGCACACTCTGGACGGCTTGCGCGGCGCTGTTGGCTCTCGGCTGGCAGGGCAGCGACCCTGCCGCGGTGGGCCAAGATCTGATCCTGGCGCCGAAACCGGTCTTGCCCGGTCTCGCGCTACTCACTCCGGAAAAGAAGTTCGAAGATTTCGACAAGCTCGTCAAGGGGGCCAAGGAATACGAAGGCCTCTTCAAGCTGTATCACAAGGAAGACCGCCTCTACGCCGAGATCCGGCCCGACCAGCTCGACAAGCCGCTCTTGTGCCCGATCGCCATAGCGCGCGGCATGGCCATGGGCGGCTACACGTTGAATTTCGATGAACAGTGGGTGCTCGTCTTCCACAAGGTCGGCGAAGACAAGCTCCATCTGATTCGGCGCAATGTCCGCTTCCAGGCCAAGCCAGGCTCGCCGGAGGCCAAGGCGGTGGAGACCACCTATACCGACTCGGTCCTGCTGGCTTTGAAAGTCGTCAGCATCAACCCGCAAAAACAGAGCCTGCTCATCAACCTCAATGATGTCTTCATGCACGACTTCGCCCAGCTGCGCTACTTCGGCACCTTCGACGCCAACCGGAGCACCTGGCACAAGATCAAGGCCTTTCCGCGTAACCTCGAGCTGGAGGTCCAGGCCACGTTCACGGGCCGGAGCTTCGGCTGGTTCTTCGACGACGACAGCGCCATCGATCGGCGCGGCAACACCATCGTCATCCACTATGGCCTGGCCCAGCTCCCCGAAGGTGGCTATCAGCCACGCTACGCTGACGATCGCGTCGGCCACTTCCTGAGTGTGGTCAAGGATTTCAGCAGCGATAATCGCGACACCGCCTTTCTGCGCCACATCAACCGCTGGCGGCTGGAGCGGGCCGACACCGATCCCAAGAACAAAGACAAACTGTCCGCGCCCAAGAAAAAGATCGTCTTCTGGATCGAAAAATCGGTGCCCGACGAGTACCGGGCTTATGTGCGCGAGGGGATCCTGGAATGGAACAAGGCGTTTGAGAAGATCGGTTTCCGCGATGCCATCGAGGTTCGCCAGCAGGAGAACGAGGACTTCGATCCCGAGGATATCAACTACAACACCTTCCGCTGGATCACGACCGACATGGGCTTTGCCATGGGGCCGTCGCGCGCGAACCCGCTCACCGGCGAGATCCTCGACGCCGACATCATCTTCGACGCCTCCATGGTCCGCTACTGGAAGCAGGAGCACCAGGCCTATCGCACCGGCATGGGGATGATGGAAGAGCCGGCCAGCCCGATTCAGGCGATTCGGCTGGGCTGGGGACTACTCGACCCCCGGCTGTTCCATCGTAGTGATCCCCAAGGATGGGAGGATCCCCGGCAAGCGACGCAGGTCGGCAATCCGCGCGCGCGTCTGAACGCGATCCGGCAAGGCATCTGCCAGTGCGGTTCGCACATGAAGTATGAATTGGGGCTGGCAGCCATGGCCCTGGCCGAGCGCAGTATCACCAACCCGGGCGAGAAAGTGCCCGAGGAGCTGATCGGTCAGGCGATCAAGCATGTGACCATGCACGAAGTCGGCCACACCCTGGGTCTGCGGCACAACTTCAAGGCAAGCACCATGCTCAAGAACGAGCAGTTGCACGACACCACCATCACGCGCAAGCAGGGGTTGGTCGGCTCGGTCATGGATTACAGCCCCGCCAACATTGCCCCCAAGGGCACCAAACAGGGCGATTACTTCAGCACGACCCTTGGCCCGTACGACTACTGGGCCATCGAATACGCCTACAAGCCGCTCTCCGGCGGTCCAGAAGGCGAGGTGGGCGAACTGCACAAGATCGCTGCCAAGTCGGCCGCGCCAGGCCATGACTACGGTACCGACGAGGACATGTTCGGCACTTCCGACCCGCTGATCAACGCCTTCGATCTGGGCGCGGATCCGATGCAATTCGCCCAGGATCGGATGCTCCTAGCCGAGGAACTCCTGAAGGGCCTGGCGGAGCGCGTCGTCGAGAAGGGCGAGGGCTATCAGCGGGCCCGGCTGGCCTTTGACATGCTGCTTTGGCAATATGGCAATGCCGCCTTCCTGGCTACCAACTTCGTCGGCTCCGAGCATGCGAACCGCGATCACCGGGGCGATCCCAGCGCCCGCGATCCGATGGTTCCGGTCAAGGCTGCCAAGCAACGCGAGGCTCTGAAGTTTGTCCAGGATCACATCCTGACGGAGAAGCCGTTCCACTTCGCACCGCAATTGCTTCGTCAGCTGGCCGCCGATCGCTGGTCGCACTGGGGCAATGATTATATCTTCTTCAGCAGCGTCGATTATCCGCTGTATGAGCGCATCCTGTCGATTCAGCGGATCGTGCTGCGCCACTTGCTGGACGGATCGGTGCTGGCGCGGATCCAGAATATTGCCCTCAAAGGGGACAAGGAGGAACAGCCGCTGACCGTGGCCGAGGTCTTCCGCAGCCTGACGGACGGCATCTGGACAGAGTTGCCCGAGGGCACGCCCAAGCCGGACGCTAAACGCAATGGCACGGGGTCGATCGTTCGGCGCAACTTGCAGCGCGAGCATCTGAAGGAACTGACCAACCTGGTGCTCGGACGCCGGGCGCGGGACGACTTCTCCTTCTTCTTCGGCTCCCGGACCGCCCCGCCGGATGCGCGCAGCCTGGCTCGGATGCACCTGCGCGAGATCCAGCGGCGCATCGACGGTACGCTCAAAGATGCGCAGGCCGTGCTGGACGACACCACGCGGGCGCACCTGGAGGAGTGCCAGGAACGCATCGGCAAGGTGCTGACGGCGTCGATGCAGGTGAATGATCCGTAAGACGAACACGTGGAACCAACCTGAGACGCCAGGAACGCCAGGAGTTTTTCTGGGGTTCTTGGCGTCTTGGCGTTTGTCATCACAACTCATGGTCCGATGGAGGCGATGGCAGTCGAGCGACGAACGGGATCACCGTCGATGGCGTCGAGCAGGGCCAAGGCGTTGGCTGCCTTCTGAATCGCCAGGTTGGCCTTGGAGGCAGACGAGAAGTCTTGAGACGTCCTGAGGTCGTAACTCGCCTGATTGCGGAGGCGAACTAACCAGTCTAAAGCATCGCCAATCCGCTTCAGATCTCGATCTGCGGCAAAGGTAAACCGTAACCGGACGACGGCATGAACGTTTTGGCGGCGTGGGAGCGCGAAGCCCCAGCGCCCCAAGGCGTCGCGGCACTCCAGGAACAAGGCATAATAGGTAGCTTCTCCAAAACCCTGTTTTTGGCGCAGCTGATCGTCGGTTGAGTGTATAGACTGGGAAGCATGAAGCTGGAGCTTCCCGAAATCCGGCCGGAAGAGCGGACGCCGTTGGTTGAGGCGTTGCTGGAGATCCTTCGG
>JBGQLF010000920.1:0-5073 GCA_041499985.1 Gemmataceae bacterium | reverse complement strand
GCCTATAGCCCTTGATGTCGGTGCCGTGCTCCGGCAAGAGCACCTGGAGCACCGCCCGGGCCGCTTGCTGGTGCTGGCGATGTTTGGGATTGGCCGCCTGGGCCGTGAACGTCTCGTCGAGGAAGGTGACGCCCAGGCCCTCGATGCCGCCCACGGCTTGCAGGCTGGCCGGCGTCCACGGTTTGCCCTTGACCATCTCGGCGAACAGAGCCAGGCGAATGGAGATCACTTTGCCATCCTGGGCCAACCCGGCCACGGCCTGTTCGAGGAACTGCTTGTGCGCCGCGGTCAGTTCGTCGACGTTCTCCGGCAAGCAGCCGAGAGCCTTGCCAAAGGCTGTCAGGACCTTGCGCGCATGCCGCAGATCGAATAGATCGACCGTGGTGAAGTTTCGGCCTTGCAGAATGGGGATTTCCAGCGCGTCCAGGAAACGCGTGGCCGCCATGCCGAAGTCGTCGCGGACCAGGAGCAGACACTGAAGGTGCTCCCCGTCACACTGGCGCAGAGCCTGAACCAACTCCGCCTGCTCCTCCTGTCGGTGCGCGTGCAGCCACTGCTCGAACTGGTCGAGCACCAGCAGCACCTTCTTGCCCTTCGGCAGCCCGCGTCCGCGCCGCAGGCTCGCCAACGTTTCGACCAGTCCCCGGTCATCCGGTACGCCGGAACCGAGTTTCCGCAAGCCCTTGGACAAGCGAGCTTCGGTGTCCGCCGGCGCCGCTTCCAGATAGAGTGGCCAAACCGATTCGGCCAACCGGGGCAATAGTCCCGCTTTCACCAGGGACGACTTGCCACAGCCGCTCGGGCCATAGATCAGGCCCACGCGAAAGCTCTTCTCGGGATCCGTGGCCTCGATGCGCCGCTTCCAGAAATGGATACTGTCAGGCAAGCCCAGGCGATCGCGCGGCCCGGGCAGTAATTCCAGGAAGAAATCGGCGTCCTCGGCTTCAAACGAGCGCAGCCCTCGGGGCACCACCCGGACCGCTTGCTGGTCGGAGTCGGCCGGCAGGCTCGGCGTCACGACAGAGGAGGGAGCCGCACTGGCTGGCGACGGGACCAGCACCTGCACATTCACCGCTGGCTTGTCGGCGGGCCTGACCTGAGCATTGTGGAGATCCTCGATCAGGTCGAGTGCCGTGCTGTAGCGGTCCGAGGCCCGCCGAGCCAGCGCTTTGAGACAGATCCGGTCCAGCTCCTTGGGAATCGTGACATCGAGCTGGCGCGGCGGGCGCGGCTCCCGCGTCTGAATCTGCTCCAGCAATTCGGCCCGGTGGGAAGCGCGGAACGGCCGCTGGCCGGTGAGCAGTTCATAGAAGACCACGCCCAGGCTGTAGACATCGCTACGGGCATCGACCAGGTGCCCTTCCCCGCGCGCCTGCTCGGGACTCATGTACGCCGGAGTGCCGGCGTAGGCCGGCCCTTGACCACAATCCTCCTCGCGTAAGGCCAGGCCGAAATCGACGACGACAGGATGCCCCGCGGCATCGAGCAGGATGTTGCCCGGCTTGATGTCCCGGTGGACCAGGCCGCGCTGGTGGGCATGGTCCAGGGCCTCGGCCACGCGGGCGACGAGGGCCACGGACTCCGCCACAGCCGGCCGGGCCTGCTCGAGCCGTGCCTTGAGGTCGTTGCCTTCGATGAACTTCGAGACCAGGTAACAGAGTCCGTCCGCGGTGCGGCCCACGTCGTAAATGGGGACGATGCCCGGGTGATCGAGGCCGGCCAGGATACGGGCTTCGGCCAGGTAGGCTTCGACGTCTTCGGGCGAAGCAATGCGCTGCCGGTGCGGCACCTTGATGGCCACGTCCCGGCGCAGCTCTTCGTCATGGCCCTTGTAGACCACGCCAAAGCCACCGGAGCCGAGCTTGGCCTCGATCCGGTAGCGACCGAGACGAATGGGGATGTCCGCTTCCCCAGGGCTGATCAGCTCCGGACCCGTCGAAGCCGAGTGCCCGTCCGAAGCGATTTCCCCCGACCGTTGCCCAACCAACGCCAGATCTGCGAAGACCGCAGCGATCAACTCGGCATGCTTGGGGAACCGCTGTTGATACTCTTGCAGAGTCGGCGATTCACCCCTTCGGCTGCGATGCGCTAGCTCCCGCAGCAGCAGTTCGCGCAGCAGCAGCGGACGTTTCACCTCGGGTAACTCGCCCAGAGAGTCCTCGATCCGTGGCCGCTGTCCGTCTTTCCAGGCGGCCTCGAAACGGTCACAGACTTCGTGCAGGCGCCGCGCCAGCGGTAGTCCTTCGTTACTTGCGCGGGGAGCTTCATTCATGGCGCAGACCCAGGCCTCGGCTTCCGGAAAGATCAGGTTGGCTAAAAGGCTCTCACACAATGTGGGGGCAAGTTTGCAACTTGCCCAGTCGATCGGGCAAGTTGCAAACTTGCCCCCACATGCTGCTACAGCCTCTAAATGAGGGTGCGCCAATCCGCAGCACACAAGCCTGAAGCGCCAGCGAAGGACCTTCGCTGGCGCTTCAGACTTGTGCGGCCGAATCGCGCACGGGGATTTAGAGCAACACCAAGGCGCCTGGGGAGCGCTGGCGTCGGGATCGCACTTGGCGCCCGCCTACTTGCGGGGTCGAGCCCCTTTACTCTTGAGCGCTTCCACCTCGAAATCGAGGGTATTGGCGCCCGCGTTGACCCTGGAAGTTAACTTGCTGTTGTCATTGTATT
The DNA here is from genome assembly GCA_041499985.1 of Gemmataceae bacterium. GTDB lineage: Bacteria > Planctomycetota > Planctomycetia > Gemmatales > Gemmataceae > JBGQLF01. The sequence continues at coordinate 2,400 of JBGQLF010000920.1, read as the reverse complement.
CCGCGGCGACGAGAGGCACCTCATCCGGAACCAGTTCTCCTGGAAACGGTGCATTAACGCGTCTCGTCGTCTTGCGGGTGCCCTGGATCTCGACGCGGTACTCCCCTCCCGTCAAGCCTTTCTCGATACGGTATTTCCCCTCTTCAATGGTCGCCCCGGCATCCGGTCCCTGGGTGCCAGGCAGAGGAACGAACTTGATCCTTCCCGTGGGCATGGGCTGGCCATCCAACCGGACGATGCCCGTCACGGTCGGCCCCGAAGGCAATGCCGCAATAACCAACAGGACGCCGGCAAGCAGCAGGAGACCAATGGCACCCCAACCCAGCAGTGGCGCTCGGCGGAAAGTGTCTCGGATCTTCTCGATGGCGTTCATGGCGACCCCCACGAGGCAGTCCCGGACGCAGCGCTAGAACGGCGTCAGAACTTCACCACTGTCGATCGTCCCCAAGGCACGCCACACGCTCAGGTCAATGGTCTGGTTGATAAAGTGTACCGACCCATCGGCATAGAGAACCTGCACACCGCCCGGGTGCCGGCTGCGCGACGTGGCCGTCGCCTCGTACAGCGACGAACCGGCGCAAGGCAGGTTGCGGTCCGGCCGATTGTAACACCACTCGGTCGGAAAGATGAGGTCCGGCGCCGAGCTGTTGGGAGTCGATTGGGTATAGATCTGGCTCATGCCCGGGAAGTCGATCCAGTGCGTGCCGCGAAAGTCCCGCGAGGCCTCGGCCTCGGGGAGTCCGGTCAGGTATTCGCCCATGGCCATGGTGTTACTGGTGCCATCCCGGATATCGCTCAAACGCGCTCCGTAATTGACGCCAAAGACCGAGCGCTTGTTCGGGGTCCCGCCGTCGGGAAAGGCAGCACCCAGGTTCCTGTCGCCAAAGAAGCCCAGGTAGTTGGAGTGGTTAAAGATTCCTCCCTTGGCACCATTATCAAAATAATGGGTCGAGGTGAGGCCGCCGAGTCCGTCGCTGGGGCAGAGGAAGGTAGGAACCACGGCAGCCGTGGGACCATCCGCGTAGATGCTGTTGGGAGAGCTGCACCAGGAGAGAAAATTGCCGTAGCCATCGTCGGTGCCCGTCGAGTTGGGATTGTATTTCTTGAAGACGTTCTCTTGCTCCAGGGCCGGGTACAAGGGGAACAGGTACGTCAAGCGCGGGGCCACCAGGGGCGTGGTCCTGGAACCATTAATGACGCCCATGGGAAAGCGCTGATTGCTATCGTGGTAGTTGTGCAGGGCCAAGCCGATCTGCTTGAGGTTGTTCTGGCAGGTCGCGCGGTTCGCCGCCTCACGGACTTTTTGCACAGCGGGCAGCAGCAGGCCAAGCAAGACCGCGAGGATCGCGATGACCACCAGCAACTCGATGAGTGAGAAGGCGCTGCGCGCCCGTCGGCGGGTTCGGACCAGATCCTGTGGCATGGGAGTAGTTCCCTCTCTGGGCGAAAGCGGTGGCAGATCGACGACACCCCAGAGCACAAGCTCGCCCGTGGAGGCGGCGAGGGAACAGCTGAGGGGAGAAGAGCTGCTTTGCCGGGACGGAAGCAGGGCAGCCGATCGACGCTCTGGTCATCCCCAGGCAGGGACCACTCGAATCAGCCGTTCGCAATTCTGCACAGTGAATATCAGTCTTGCGTTCAAATGGCTTTTCTACTACAACCGCCGATTGCTGTCAAACAATTTCTGCTCGGTTTCGGCTCCCGCTTGTCCTCGCGGCTGGGCCACGCATAGGCATTTCAGAAGCACCTCAGTCGGCTCACCAGGGGCTGGAGTTGGCTGCCTCCTCCGGGCTGATCCTCTCCAAGGCTGCCGCCGCGGACTTGCGAACATCACTTTCCTCGTCTTGGAGGGCGGAGGTCAAGGCAGGGACCGCTTCGTTGGCCTGGTGGCCCATGTTGCCCAAGCCTTTGGCGGCCAGCTGACGGATGTCCGCATTGGGGTCCGTGAGCGCCGCGATCAGGACGGGAAGCACCTGCATCCTCTGGCGGTCCACGTCCCAGAGCGCGAGGGCAGCCTGCACCCGGACCTCGGCGTTTTGGTCGCCGAGGGCCTCGCTCAGGGCGGGAACCGCGGCCCCGGCCTCCGGGCCGATGCGCTTCAGGGCCTGAGCGGCCCGCTCACGAACGTAGGCATTGCTGTCTCGCAGCGCCTCGCTCAAAGCGAGGACCGCCCCCCTGGCTTCGGGGCCGATCTTGACCAGAGCTTCGGCGGCCTCGATGCGCAAATCCAGCTCCTCATCTTTCAGTGCCCTGCCCAGCGTCGCCGCCCCGAATCCATCCCATTGGCGTAGGAGATAGATGACACTGCGACGAACCTCGCGATCGTCATCCTGAAGCGCGTCAGCGAGTGCGGGAAGTGCTCCCTTGGCCTCCGGGCCTATCTCAATCAGGGCTTCGACG
>JBGQLF010000919.1:0-5076 GCA_041499985.1 Gemmataceae bacterium | reverse complement strand
TTTTGCAGCGGATACGTCTCCGGATCCGCCCCCCCATGCACGACGACGCTCTTGGCCTGCACCTCGGTCGCCTGGCCCTTGGCCGGCGACGCTTTGACTTCACCCACGACGGTGATGCTGGCGCCCGTCGGGAGCTTCTTGATTTCCGTTTCGTAGTTGGGCAATTTGCCCTCGGCAAGGATCTGCACATTGCCCTGCGACGAACCATCGTTGAGTTCGATAAAGCTGAAGCCGCCCTTGGAATCGCGGCGGGTGCGAACCCATCCCTGCAACTGGACCTGCCGGCCGACTGCCTCGGCCTGACGCGCCTGGGCTACCGTGATTTTGTCCATGGTTATTTTGCCTTCCCCGAGCTAACCTCTGGTTAGCTGTGCTCACTCAACGCGCAAAGATGCGGTATCCTTTTTTCCCTACGGTGGCAAACCTAGCAGGAGGCGACCCCTGCCGGCTCGTCCGGCAGGTGAAGCAGTTCGGCGGCTAGGAGGATAGTCTTCTGGTCCGTTCGACCCCTGCCGGTTCGTCCGGCAGGTGAAGCAGTTCGGCGGCTGGAGATGGGCCTGTTAGCTACAGAACTGCTTCACCAGCCGGACGAGCCGGCAGGGGTCGAGGAGGGGCCGCTGAACCCTTGCTAGCCGCCGAACTGGTTCACCTGCCGGACGAGCCGGCAGGGGTCCGCTCCCCAGCCAGATTGGCGACCTTAGTTTTTTCCCGCTGGATGTAGTGAAGGAAGCGGCCGTCATCGTCTGGATGGGCAGCCTTGGCCAGAGCGAATGCTTCTTCCGGCGTATCCGCGACGAAGAGTTCTTCTCCGGCAATACAGATGCACTGGCCTCGGTATTTTTCGCCGAGGGCCAAGGCGTGGGCCTCAAACCACGCCAGGTTTCGTGCGAAGCGCTCCCTTTGGGCGCTGGACCGAGCTAGTTCGACGGGATCGGTTACCTCTTCCATCACAAGGGCAGCTTCCGGGATAGGCGTTTCCATTCTCTTTATCATGATGTTCTTCCCTAGGACCTGGTACCGGCGCCATTCTAACCCCTTGCTCGCAACCGAGAAAAGGCCGCTTTTCGAGTTGCCTCGCTTCTAACTACTTCTTCTTTTGCTGCGCCTTCTCGATTTTCGCCCACGTGTCGCGCAGCGACACCGCTCGGTTGAAGACCAACTTCTTCCCCGACGAATCCGGATCGACGCAGAAATACCCCTGCCGCTCAAATTGGTACCGACTACCGACCGCCGCGCCGGCCAGGCTCGGCTCCACGCGCACCGCTGGCAACACCACCAGCGAGTTCGGGTTCAGGTTCGCGCGGTAGTCTTTCCCCTCTTCGACATCATCCGGATCCGGCTTCGTGAACAGAGGATCGTACAGGCGCACCTCGGCTTCCAGCGCGTGGGCAGCCGAGACCCAGTGGATCGTCCCCTTGACGTTGCGGCCGTCCGGGGCATTGCCGCCCCGCGTCGCTGGGTCATAGGTGCAACGCAGCTCGACCACTTCGCCCGTCTGCTTGTCCTTGACCACGTCGACACACTTGACGAAGTACGCCCAGCGTAGCCGGACTTCCCGACCCGGGGCGAGACGATAGTAATCCTTCGGCGGATCTTCGCGGAAGTCGTCCTGCTCGATATACAGCACCCGCGCGAACGGCACCTTGCGCGTGCCGGCAGCGGGATCTTCCGGATTGTTGACCGCCTCCAGCTCTTCCGCCTGTCCCTCCGGAAAATTCTCAATCACGACCCGTAAAGGACGCAACACGGCCATCACGCGCGCGGCTCGTTTGTTCAAGTCCTCGCGAAGACTATCCTCCAGCCAGGACATGTCGATGATGCCGTCGAACTTGGAGACGCCGATGCGCGCACAGAAGTTGCGCATCGCCTCGGGGGTATAGCCACGGCGCCGCAGACCCGAAATGGTCGGCATCCGCGGATCGTCCCAGCCACGAACATGGCCTTCCCGCACCAGCTGGATGAGCCGGCGCTTGCTCAACACCGTGTAGGTCAGGTTAAGACGGGCGAACTCGATTTGCTGCGGCGCATAGATGCCGAGCTGCTGGATGTACCAGTCGTACAGCGGGCGGTGATTCTCAAACTCCAGCGTGCAGATCGAATGCGTGATGCGTTCGATGGAATCCGATTGGCCATGGGCCCAATCGTACATGGAGTAAATGCACCACTTGTTCCCCGTGCGATGGTGCTCCGCATGCAGGATGCGATACATAACCGGATCGCGCAGGTTCACATTCGGATGGGCCATGTCGATCTTGGCCCGCAGGGTGCGCGAGCCATCCGGAAACTCGCCGGCCTTCATGCGCTGAAACAGGTCGAGGTTCTCGGCCACACTGCGGTCCCGATACGGACTATTCTTGCCCGGCGCCGTCAGGGTACCGCGGTAGTCGCGCATGTCGTCCGCGTTCAAGTCGCAGACATACGCCTTGCCCGCCTCGATGAGCTGGACCGCCCACGCGTAAAGCTGCTCGAAATAGTCCGATGCATAGTAGAGGCGCTCGCCCCAATCGAACCCCAGCCAGCGCACATCGCGCTGGATCGATTCCACATACTCCACCTCTTCCTTGGTGGGATTGGTGTCATCAAAGCGCAAGTTGCATAAGCCGCCGAACTCGGCTGCGAGACCAAAATTGAGGCAGATCGACTTGGCATGGCCGATGTGCAAGTAGCCGTTCGGCTCCGGGGGAAAGCGCGTCTGCACCCGGCCGCTGTACTTGTTCGTGCGGCGGTCCTCGGTGATGATGGCCTGAAGAAAATTCAGCGACGGCGTCGCATCGTTGCTACTCTTATCCGCGGCGGTCATCTTGTTCTTCTCGCGATTTTTGCCTTGCTCCAGGTTTGGTGTTTCCATCTTTCCTTTTTCCTTGAGTGCGGGTAGGCGCCCCTCGCCATTATAGCCGAGATTATAACCGCCCCAAGGTCCGGTCAATGCGTACCAGACAATGCTGCTTGCCGAGGATGGCCAGGCTATCGAACAGGCCAAAGCCTACCGCTTTGCCGGTCACGGCGACGCGCAGGGCGTGGATAATTTGATCGCTCCGGATCCCTTCAGATTGAGCAAAGTCTTGCAGCACTTTCTCCAGTGTGGCCGCGTCGAAGGGCGCAACCGTCGCCAGACGTTCCTTGAACTGGGCCAGCAAGCGCGCGGCTTCGGGTGGCTTGCGGAGCCGCTTGTCGAACGCCTGCTCCTCATAGGGCAGCTGCTCATCGGCCAAGAAGAAATCGCGGTAGTCCAGGATGTCGCCCGCCGTCTTGATGCGATCGCCCGCCGCCTGGAGGATCTGTGTCACTTGCGTGCGTACGTCGTCCGGTGAAGGCGATGGCACCAGCCCAGCCTGCTGTAAGTACGGCAACCCCATCTCCACCTTGCGCTCGAGCGGTAACGCTTGCATGTACCGTTCCTGAAAGGCCCAGAGCTTCTTGGGATCGAAACTGGCCGAGGCCTTGTTGACGCGTTCGAGCGCAAACAGATCGATCATCTCCTGCCGCGTGAAAAACTCCGTCTTATCGTCGAGCGACCAGCCCAGCAGAAGCAGGTAGTTCACGATTGCGTTCGGCAAATAGCCGACCTGGCGGTAGAAATCGACAATCACGGGGTTGAACGTCTCCGCCGAGGTCTTCAAGCCGATGGCCGCCGCGATCGCCTGGCCATGCTCGTAGATCTTCTTGAAATCCGGGTTCTTCAGGTACTGGGCGATCTTGCGCTTGCTGAGCTTGTTCTTGCTGCCCGGCTCGGCGACGAACGGCACATGGGCGTACTCGGGCAGTTCGTAGCCCAGCCCCTGGGCAATGAAGATCTGCCGCGGCGTGTTCGACAGGTGTTCCTCGGCGCGGATCACGTGGGTGATGCGCATGTCGTAATCGTCCACCACGTTGGCCAGGTTATACAGGCACGAACCGTCGGCGCGCTGGATGACGTGGTCTTGCTCGCTGGCCCACTCGACCGACATTTCGCCGCGGATATGGTCGCTGAAGCGGCAGGCTCCTTCGCGCGGCATCTTCAGGCGCACAACGCCTTTGCGGCCCTCGGCCTCGAACTTGGCCCGCTGCGACGACGTCTCCGTCATCCAGCGCCGACTATACAGGAAGGACCGCTTTTCTTTCTCGGCGGCGGCGCGCTCGGCCTGGAGTTCCTCGGGCGTGGCGTAATCCCAGTAGGCCAGCCCCTTGTCCAAAAGCGCCTGCACCGCAGCCTGATATCGCTCCCGTTTTTGCGACTGATAGTACGGTCCCTGCGGGCCGCCGATTTCCGCGCCCTCGTCCCAGTCAATGCCGAGCCAGCGGAAGCCGTCCAGGATCGGCTGGAGCGCCTCGGCGACATTGCGCTGCTGATCGGTGTCGTCGATGCGCAAGATGAACTGGCCGCCGTGCCGCCGGGCAAAGAGCCAGTTGAACAGGGCGGTGCGCACACCGCCAATGTGGAGATAGCCGGTGGGACTGGGGGCAAAGCGTGTACGAACCATGCTTGTCCTTCCGTGGAAGGTGGAACGGATCATTCAGGTCGTGCAAGTGTAACAGCGAGCGGTACGGGAGGAGAGGAGGGATACGGCTTCCCAGGACTAACCGCCTGCTTGGCCATTCCGGGCTGAATTCCTCGGTCCTTTCCCATGATCCAATTATAGTCGGCCCTTGTTCCGGTCGCCAGGCTTGGATCCGAATCGTGCTGGCGCGGGCGCGCGGGGGCTGTTGCTCCGGCAGGACGAGAACCAGGCTCGCGCCAGGGCAGCGTCTGCCACCGCGTCCTGCGCGCCTTCGGTTGGCTTTGCCTCCAATCTCCTCCCGGAGTGCCCAAGGCGCCAGTGCCTAGGTCCTCTAGATACATTGTCTCTCCTCTATGACAAACCGCGGCCCGCTCTCGATCCTCCCGCATGGGATGCGCGGAACAGTACGGCGCGAGAGAGGCACGATGCCGCTCGCCAAACACGAGACACCAACCCCTGGCCGGCGTTGCGCTCGCGTGAGGGACAAACGATGCGATCGCTCCGGGGAAGGCGAGCGCTAATGCAGGTTTACAAATGTGTTCATGGGGTTAACCAAACATTACAACCGGGGATGCGCGCCCGTCGACTCTGCCGTTTC
>JBGQLF010000918.1:0-5078 GCA_041499985.1 Gemmataceae bacterium | reverse complement strand
GTAGAGGTGCTTGTTCAAGCGCATCGGCGCGTTGCGGTTCGAGCGCGGTGGGATCACGGAGAGAATAGCCGCCTCGTGGAGACTGGCGCTGATGGCATCGCTGTCGTAGCCCTTGTCGGCGATTGGGTAACTGGGCCGCGCTTCGGCGAGCGCGGTGACCGTTTCGAACTGCGTGCAGTCGGCCGCCCCACCGCCTGTGAGGTGGAAACCGAGTGGGAGACTGGCGGCATCACTGAGACAATGAACTTTACACTTGAACCCGCGAACCCGCCCCGCGAGCGGCCAAATGCCTGGTCGCGAGGCCCCTTTTGCGCCAGCGGCCGATACGTGGCCCCGGGCCGTCGTGGAATCGATGCTATGATGGCGATTGTCTGCCATCGCTTGAGCCAGAGATTTAGATTTCTTGATCGAAGCAACATTGTTCGCCAGAGGCCGTGCTTGGGCTGAGGCGGCCGGTCGAACACGAACGCTGGATGGTGCAATTGTCGAAGATCACAGGTGCCCAGTTCCTTGCGGAGTCTCTCCAAGGATATGCGGTAACGCATGTTTTCTTTGTGCCAACGATTCTGAGTCATACACTTGGGGAGTTGGAAAGGCGCACCGACGTCAAGCGAATTCTGGTGCATAGTGAAAAGGCTGCTGCCTATATGGCAGACGGCTACGCGAGAGCTTCTGGTCGAGTTGGGGTTTGCATGGCACAAACTGTCGGCGCCGCGAACTTGGCCTCCGGGCTTCGCGACGCGTATCTTGCCTGCACCCCGATGATTGCCATAACTGGCGGTCCGTATTCTTGGTCCCGCGGTCGGCACATGTACCAAGAGATCGAGGACGAACCGCTCTTTAGATCCGTGACCAAATATAGTTCGGTGGTCAGTGAGATAAGTCGCCTCCCCGACACGCTTCGGCAAGCCTTTCGCGAGGCTACGACGGGTACACCTGGTCCCACCCACATTCAATTGGAGGGGCACATGGGTGAAATTGAGGAGCATGAGGCAGCGTTGCAGGTCATCCAGGAAGAACAGTTTGGGCGCGCGCCCGCATTTCGGTTTGCGGCCGATGACAATTCGATTAGGAACGCGCTCGCGCTCCTAAAGACCGCGGAGCGCCCCCTGATTATCGCTGGTGGTGGCACGCGAACATCGGGTGCAGGGCCGGAACTGGTGGCCCTCGCGGAAAAGCTCTGTATTCCAGTTGCCACGTCTCTCAATGCCAAGGACATCATTCCGAACGAACATCCACTGTCCGTGGGCGTTTCAGGCCTTTATTGCCGGAAAAGTGCAAATCAAGCAGTCCTCGAAGCGGATCTTGTGTTTTTTGTTGGTAGTCATACGGGGAGCCAGTTGACATTCGATTGGAGGGTTCCGAAAACAGGAACGCCGGTTATCCAACTCGATATAAATCCGGCTGAACTTGGCCGTCACTATCCAAATCAGGTTTCGTTGCTGGGCGATGTAAAGATCACGCTTCAACACATGATTGATGGCACAGAGAGCGCTTCGCCGCAAACGCGTGCGAATTGGCTCGGACGAATTGCAACTCTTGTATCCAATTGGAGAGAAGAGTTCGCTCCCTTACTAACTTCAGAAAGCGAGCCGATCAGGCCCGAGCGAATTTGCAAGGAACTCACGGACCACTTGCCCGCGGATGCCATCCTCGTTTCTGACACCGGCCACTCCGGCATGTGGACCGGCGGTTTTGTCGACTGTAAACACTCGCAACAGGCTTATATCCGTGCGGCCGGTTCGCTGGGGTGGGGACTTCCCGGCGCCATTGGGGCTAAAATGGGGATGCCCAACTGCCCGGTTCTCTTGTTCACCGGAGACGGAGGCCTCTGGTATCACCTATCGGAAATCGAGACGGCTGTCCGCTGGAAGATTGACATCGTAATTCTTGTCAACAACAACAAATCATTGAATCAAGAAATTGAAACATACAAGGAAGTTTACGGCGGTAAGTTGACCGGCAGGCATGGCGATCTTTGGCAATTCAAGGATGTAGACTTCTCGGTCCTGGCCAAATCAATGGGAGCGGATGGAGTCCGGGTTACCAGACCCTCGGAGCTCTCGGGTGCGTTGGCACAAGGTTTCGCCGCGACTGGCCCCTTTGTAATCGATGTAGTAACCGACATCGACGCGCTCGCTCCGCTCGCTTTCACTTACTAAGGGTAGCACTAAAGATTGTATATTCTGTGACCATTCATACTTTTGAAGAAAAATTGCCATTAGAGTACTTTGATAGTTTGCTCATTCGAAAAGAACGACGACCAATACCGACCCGTAATGAGTTACTTTGACAACAGGAGGCATCAAATGTGGGACTTGGAAAAGATGAAGACGCTTGCCGCCAGCGGCAAGGTCAACAGGCGCGAATTCATTCAGTTCGCCCTGGCCACGGGTGTCACCGTCGCTGCCGCGAAGTCCATGTTCAGCGACGCGGTCGGCGCGACGCCGAAGCGCGGCGGCTCGGCCCGCTTTGCCCTGGCTCATGGCGCCACGACCGATACGCTCGATCCGGCCGGCTATCCTGACACCGGCACGCAGGTGCCGTTCTGGGGCGCGATGGCGAATGGACTGACGGAGGTCGATTGGCAGGGCAACCGTGCACCGGACCTAGTCGAGAGCATGGAACCCTCGGACGGGGCCAAAACCTGGGTCTTCAAGCTCCTCAAAGGGGTGACGTTCCACGACGGCAAGAACCTGACGCCCGAGGACGTCATCGCCTCCTATCGCTACCACATGGGCCCGAATTCCAAGTCCGCCGTCAAGTCGCTGCTGCAGCAAGTGACGGACATCAAGGCGGACGGGCCGAACACAGTCATATTTACCTTGAGCGGCGGCAACGCCGACTTCCCATTCCTCTGCAGCGATTACCACATTCCGATCGTCGAGGCGAAACCGGACGGTACTGCCGATTGGCAGAACACGGCGCGCACGGGCCCCTTCATCTACGAATCCTGGCAGCCCGGCGTGCAGGCGAAGCTGAAGCGCAACCCGAACTACCATAAGCCAGGGAAGCCTTACTTCGACGACGTGACGTTTTTGACCATCGCCGACGTCGGGGCGCGCACCAATGCGCTCACCACCGGCGAGGTGGACTGGATCGGCCGAGCCGACCTGAAGACGCTAAACCGCCTCAAGCAAGATCCCAAGGTCGCCATTACCGAGGTCACCGGCTACGGCCACTACGTGTTCTCGATGATGGTGGACCGCCCGCCCTTCGACAACAACGACGTACGTTTGGCGCTGAAGTACGCGATCAACCGCGAAGAGATCAGCAAGAAGGTCTTCTTCGGGCACGCCACGGCCGGGAACGACAATCCCATCGCCCCGGGGGTCAAGTTCGCCATCGATCCCAAGCCCAGATATGCCTATGACCCAGAGAAGGCCAAATTCCACCTGAAGAAGGCCGGCCTGTCCTCGCTCAAGGTCGACCTATCTGCCGCCGATGCCGCTTTCACCGGCGCGATCGATGCCGCGGCCTTGTATCAGCAGCACGCCAAGGCAGCCGGGATCGACATCAACGTCATCAGAGAGCCCGACGATGGCTACTGGGATAACGTCTGGCTGAAGAAGCCATGGTGCGCTAGCTACTGGTCCGGCCGGCCGAGCTGCGATTCGTTCCTGTCCCTGGTCTATTCCAAGGGTGCGGCGTGGAACGAAACGCACTACGACAATCCGCAATTCGACGGCCTGCTGATCAAGGCGCGCAGCGAGACCGACGACAAGAAGCGCGCAGCCATGTACGCCGAGATGCAGCAGCTCATTCACGACGACGGCGGCGTCATCCTACTGGTCTTCAACAACTTTGTGGACGCCCAGTCGAAGAAGCTGGCCCACGGCAAGATCGCGCCAAACTGGGAGTGCGACGGCCTGAGGATCGCGGAACGCTGGTGGTTCGCCTGAGCCCCAGCTAGGGAACGACGGGGCCGCTGAAGATCGGCGGCCCTCCTTTACCACTAACATACGCCGCCGTTCGATCTTCCGCCAACCCACGAGCTCGTTCCAGGAATCGAGATTTGAGGACAAGCCCTCTCCATGTCACCCGCAATGGGGCCGTCCTCGAGGTGGTGCTCGATCGCCCCAAAGCCAATGCTATCGATGCCGAGACCAGCCGCATCATGAGCGAGGCCTTCATCAAATTCCGCGACGACCCGGATCTGCGGGTCGCCATCATCACCGGCGCCGGAGAGAGGTTCTTTTGCGCCGGCTGGGATCTAAAGGCGGCGGCCGCGGGCGAGGCGCCGGATTCCGATTATGGCATCGGCGGCTTCGGGGGCATTCAGACGCTTCCCAATCTCAACAAGCCGATCATCGCCGCGGTCAACGGCATGGCCGTGGGCGGCGGGTTCGAATGGGCGCTCTCGGCTGACATTATCCTGGCGGCCGAGAATGCCCGCTTCGCCTTGCCCGAGATTAAAGCCGGCACGCTCGCCGACGCAGCGACCTTGAAGCTGCCGCGGCGAATTGCCCACCACATCGCCATGGATCTGCTGCTGACCGGGCGCTGGATGGAGGTGGCCGAGGCGCAGCAGCGCGGCCTCGTGAACGAGATCCATCCGCAAGACAAGCTGTTAGCCCGCGCGCGTGAGCTGGCGGGCCTGCTTGCGAGCGGGCCGCCGCTCGTCTTCGCCGCGATCAAGGAGGTCACGCGGGAGACCCAGGACATGTCCTTCGAGGAGGCGCTGCTGCGCATCCGCCAGCGCCGCTTCCGCAGCGTCGACATTCTCTACGGGAGCGAGGACCACTTGGAGGGCGCGCGGGCCTTCGCCGAGAAGCGCGCGCCGGTGTGGAAGGGCCGCTGACGGCGCAGACCGCTCACAGCCCCCGCGTTGGGTGGGAGCCTCGTCCCGTCAATCATCCGCGAATAGCGGAAAGGCTTGGGATTGACGATCGGGTCGGAGCCTGAGACCAGATCGGCGGCGAGCGGCGCGCCGCCCGGATCAATGCCGGGCGACCGCCGTGGCCAGGGCTTCATGGGCATCGTTCGTGCGCCCGCAGCGCAAGCCCGCGGCATGCTCGGCGGCAAGTTGGGCGGGAAGGTCGCGCATCGCGGCGGATTGCATCAGCCGCTTCGCTTCG
>JBGQLF010000917.1:0-5080 GCA_041499985.1 Gemmataceae bacterium | reverse complement strand
GGCCGAAGACTGCCAACCATTGCCGCCACCCAATCCGCGCGCCCGGTCTAAGAAAGCGGACTTTGTGGAGATTATCCCTTTGAGAATCCGTGCCTCGGCAGGGTCCCCAGTTGAAGGGGTTTGATCATGCTCGAATACCATGCGGCGTATTACGGTATCGAAGATGGCTGGTATATGGCCGAGATTCTTGATTTCCCCGGCGTAATCAGCCAGGGTCGCACGTTACGGTCGGCGCGGCGGATGATCCGGGATGCTCTACGATTGATGGCCGAATGCCACATGGAAGACGGCCAACCGTTGCCTCGGCCCAATCCCCGCGCGAAGGATAAAAAGGCGGTCTTCGAAGAAAAGATCCCCTTGAGAATACGCATTCAAACGGGAGCCGTGACGTGAAGCGGCGCCGAGTCCTGCGGTACATATTCGAGCAAGGATGCATCTTTAGACGGGAGGGAAGCGCCCATACGGTCGTGAGGAATCCAGCCAACGGGTTGCAAAGCGAGGTTCCCCGCCATCGGGAGATCAAACCAGCGATGGTAAGAAAGATCTGTAAACAATTGGGCATTCCCCCTCCTCCCGACAAGTAAAGCGAAGGACGAAACGCATGGCTGAACTAAAGATCGTCGAAAACGCCACCTGCACCTTCTGCGGCTGCGTCTGCGATGACATGGAGCTGACCGTCGAGGGCCACCAGATTACCAAAGCCAAGAACGCTTGCGTCCTCGGCAAGGCCTGGTTCCTCAACCATCACATCGAGGATCGGCCAGCCGCCACGATCCAGGGCCAGCCCGCGACGCTGGACGAGGCCATCGAACGCGCCGCTCAGATCTTGGCCAACGCCCGCTATCCGATCGTCTACGGCCTTTCTGACACGACGTGCGAGGCCCAGCGCGTCGCCGTGGCCATCGCCGACCGCATTGGCGGCTGCATCGATACCACGACCTCGGTCTGTCACGGCCCCTCGGGCATGGCCTTCCAGGGCGTCGGCGAAGTCACCTGCTCGCTGGGCGAAGTCAAGAACCGAGCTGATCTCGTGATGTTCTGGGGTTCCAATCCCGCGGAATCGCATCCACGCCACTGGGGCCGGTACTCGACCATGCCCAAGGGGTTGTTCGTGCCGAATGGGCGCAAAGACCGCACCGTCGTCCTGGTTGATGTTCGCCGCAGCAAGAGCGCTCCGGCGGCCGACATCTTCCTGCAAATCAAGCCGCGCAAGGACTTCGAAGCGTTGTGGGCGCTGCGGGCCCTGGTCAAGGGCGTTTCGCTCCCCTCTTCTGTCGGCGATGAAGTCGGCGTCTCGCTGGACGAGCTGAAGGACTTGACCCAGCGCATGAAGACTTGCAAATTCGGCATGATCTTCTTCGGCATGGGCTTGTCGATGACGCGCGGCAAACACCTCAATGTCGAGGCGGCATTGGCGCTGGCCCGCGATCTGAACGAGTACACCCGGTTCTACATCAAGCCGATGCGTGGCCACGGCAACGTAACCGGCGCCGACAACGTCGTGAGCTGGCAGACCGGCTATCCGTTTGGCGTTAACCTGGGACGCGGCTATCCGCGTTTCAATCCGGGCGAATTCACCACCGCCGACACCCTGGCCCGCGGCGAGGCAGACGCTGCCCTGATCATCGCCTCGGACCCGATGTCCAACTTCTCCCAGCCGGCTCGCGAGCATCTGGCTCGGATCCCGTACATTGCCCTTGATCCCAAGGAGACGCCCACGGTGCGCGGAGCGACGGTTGCTTTCACGACCGCAACCTATGGCATCAACACGGGCGGCACGGTGTATCGCATGGATGACGTGCCGATTCCGCTCCGGCCGGCGTTTGCGTCGCCGTTTGCCAGCGATGAGGAAGTGCTGAAGCGCCTCGAACGACGCGTGCGGGAGCTGCAAGGCGCAGGGGGTTGAACTACTCATGTTGTCGTCGCAACCGGAGCCAGGCTCGCCCTATCTGAAATCCCTGCCGCCCTGGGAGGAACTCGATTATCATCGGCGTCCGCGCGGGCTGCGCAACTGGCGTTACTGGGTCACACTGACCTGCTGCGTGGGCGCTACCGCTTTCGCCAGCTGGTCCGTGCGACCCGCTCATCACTGGGTCCACCAGGCTACGCCTGTTTCCGTTGCCCATGCCATGTTCAATCAGGACTGTGCCCGCTGTCATGTCGAAGCGCTCCGGCCGATCCAGCGCTTGGTATCGGGCGACACGGTACGGTCGGTCTCCGACACGACCTGTAATTCCTGTCATCACGGCCCGATCCACAAGCTCCAGCAAGTCCGCGATCCTGGCTGCGCCACGTGCCACCGCGAGCACCGCGGAAAGCCGATCCTGGCCCACGTCGCCGATGCGCACTGCGCGGATTGCCACCAGAACCTCCAGCGCAAGGATGGCGCCCCCGCGCGGTTCGCCAACATCAGCGCGTTCAGCACGGACCATCCTGAATTCCGGGCCGTGCTGCCAGGGAGCGTCGATCCGGCCAGGCTGCGCTTCAACCACAAATTCCACCTGGAACTGGATTTGAAAACCTTGCGCGACCACGGTAGCCCGGGCCTGGAACGCTTCGGTGATCGCTTGGACTGCATTACCTGTCATCAACCCGATGCGGAACGGCGCTACATGCTTCCTCTTCAGTACGAACGCCACTGTGCCAGCTGTCACCCGCTTGGGGTGCAGTTGGTAGGCGATTTCCAGGTTGAGGGAGCACAGGCTGCCGCCGAAGCATTCCGGCAAAAACCCGCACCGCATCGGGAGCCGTCGGTGGTTCGGGCGGTGCTTCGGGAACGATTGGTAGAGTTTGCGCGGCAGCACCCCGTCGTGCCGGGGGCCACTCCAGCAGCCGAACGCGACCGCGTGATCCCCGGCCGTGAGTCCCGACCACTGACGGAAAGGGAATGGCTCTGGGTGAAGGGTCGGCTGCAAGAGGCCGAGGAGCTTTTGTTCATACAGAAGCAGCTTTCTCGGATGGAGAAACCGCTCTTCCAATCCAGCGCCAACTGTGCCCACTGTCACTCCCGCAAGGCGACCAGTCCAGGTCGGGATGGGTTGCCGGATTACGAGCCGACGAACATCCCCGCGCGCTGGTTCCCACACAGCATTTTTCGGCACGACAGCCATCGGATGTTGCAATGTACGGCATGCCACGCGCAGGCTCAAACGAGTACCCAGACCAGCGACATTCTGCTGCCCAAGCGCGAGGCCTGCCTCCCCTGCCACCACCCCGGCAGAGGAGCGCGGACCGATTGCGTGCATTGTCATACGTATCACGATCGAACTCGGGAGCGGAGCGTCAACGGCTCCCATACCCTCGAGGGGTTTCTACCGCGAGAATAAGGAAGGTCTGCCATGCCCACGGTGAAGCCGCCGGCCAGTCTGGCGCCTCGGGAAAGGGACGAGGAGCTGACCATCGAACAGCTCCGAGAGATTGCCTTGTTCCAGAGCCTGTCCCGGCCGGTCAGCCTGGAAGAGTATCCCCATACCATCGTGCTCCGCCACTACCGCAAAGGCGACATCATCTGCGCCCAGAACGATCCCGGATATACAGCCTTCTACATCCTCACTGCCCAGGACTTGCTGGAGCTGCGGCAGGGGCAAATCCGAGCCGCCCCGGTGCGGCCGAGCGAGGACGAGCCTCGCGTACCGAAGTGGGAAGAGGAGGTGGCCGACTTGCGGACCGAGCTGGCGTCCCGAGTACCCGGTGCACCGCCACCCGCCGTCGTATCCGTCTCCATCAAGGCGCCGTCCCCGCGCCGGCTCGGTAGCGCCGGTGCCCTGCCGCGCTTGTGGCATCGTGTGGAGGAATGGTGGCACCCCGTAGGCCCGCCCGAGGCAGTTTCTCTCGTGGAGGGCGAGATTTTTGGTGAGATGAGCTGCCTGTACCGCCAGCCCCGTGCCGCCACGGTCCGGGCCGAGCGCGACTGCTATGTGCTCGAGTTCCTCCGCCACATCCTGGACAAGATGTATGCCGAGAGGAACTTCAAGAAGCGCATGGACGACCTGTATCGCCAGCGTATCGCGGAGCTGCACCTGAAACGGCTGCCGTTGTTCCGGGACCTGGACGAAGACCTGCTCAATACCTTGCGGTCCCGTGTTGAGCTGTGCGAGCTCGAACCGGGCGACCTCATCTGCGACGAGCATGACCGCTCCGAGAGCATGTACATCATCCGTATGGGTTTCGTCAAAGTCCTCAGCAATGCTTCCTCTCTCCTTAACACAAAGGCGGTCACGCAATGGGTAGCGCTCTGTAGCGCCTTGCAAGGACCCTTGGAGACCCCCTCCCCGGCCCAGCAGAAGGTCTGGCAATTGCTCCCCGAACCCGCGCAGGCGGCGGTCCGTGCCGGCGCCAACGGGACAACGCTGACGCTGGAGCAAAAGCAGGTGATCGTCTTCGCCTTGAACGACCTGCTGAAGACCTCCGGGCTGCGTAATCACGCCGAGTTCAAACCCGTACTCGAAGCGGCTGGGCTGAGTGCCGAGGCCAAGCAGGTGCCTGCCAGTACGAAGAAATGGTCCCAACACCAACAGGTCTGTAGCTTCAATCGCCGCTTGTTGTCCGCCCTTTACCCCGGCGTCATCCCGCCCCTGGTCACCTCGGAGGAGACGGCTCGGATCCTCAGCTACCGTGTTCGGGGAGAGCCCATCGGGGAAATGGGTCTGCTCATGGGCAACCCACGCAGTGCGACTTGCGTGGCCTATGTGCATCACGGTGAGGGGAAACTGATCCATGGCCGGGTTGAGCTGGTGCGGATCGACAAGGCGCTCTTCGATGAGCTGAAAGACCGCTCGCCCGCGCTTCGAGAAGAGGTCCAGCGGGTCGTCGAAGAGCGGCGCGAGAACGAAGCGCGGGTGCGCCTGCCCCTCTGGACCGACATGCTGCCGGCAGCTTTGACCGAGCGCTTCGATAAACTGAGCCTGATCCAGGGCCAGCATCTGATGTTGATCGATCTGGACCGCTGTACGCGGTGCGATGAATGCGTGCAGGCATGCGTCCAGGCACATGAGCAGCCCTGGTTTTCATGGCCCTGGCGAAAGCCGAACCCAGCCCAGGATGGCCGCAGCCGTTTATTTCTCGACGGACCGCGGTTCTC
>JBGQLF010000916.1:0-5087 GCA_041499985.1 Gemmataceae bacterium | reverse complement strand
GGCGCGAGGCAGCAAAGGCTCGATAAGGGCCCACTGCGCGTCGGTCCTGTCGCTGGGATAGGGTTTGCGCTTCATACTTCATTTTACGCAAATCCTCATTTATGGAACAGACTCTTAGTGCAATAGCCCTCCCTGGTGATTGTCCATCACGCCCACGTTGTTCGCCCATGTGTTGGCGGTGCCAGCTGTACCGCTCCCTCTGGAATCGTCCTCGGCGTCCAGATGGCCGTTGCCGGTCAGGGTGTTCTGCTTCAGCGCATTCCCCGTGGCCTTGGCATCCAGCAAGATGCCATCGTAAAGTGCGTTATCGGCTACGTTGAAAGCGATGGTCGAAGCGGTGACGTCATCCAGCTCGATGTTGGTGTGATTTCTTGTCGGAGTTCGTGCCGACGGGCTGACTGTGAGGGCCATGCGATCTCTACCGCTTGTGAACAGACGCTCATGAAGGAGGATCCAGGCACCGGAGGGTTGATCGGGGACTGCTGTCCCGCCCGCGGCTCGGCTCCTTTGAGGAAATACGCCCGCAAGCAGCAGAACCTGAAGCCAGAAAGGCCCCGTAGTCTGCGGACTCCAGCCGGCTGCAAGGTAGTGAAGGGGGGGTGAGGAGAGCGAAGAGGAGTTGCTGCTTCGACTCGACGTCTGGAACCATTCACCCTCAGGGCTAGCTCTTCCTCTCACAACCACACCCACGGTCGAGCTTCCGGCAACCACAAGCGGCTGGCCCTCACGCTGTTGCTGGCGATCGGCTACATGGTTGCGGGGATGGTCGGCGGGTTGCTGACGAATTTCCTGGCCCTGCTCGCTGACGCCGGGCACATGTCCTCCGACGTGGCGGCGCTGGGCCTGAGCCTGTTCGCTGTCCGCGTCGCCGAGCACCCGCGGGAGTACGTAAGCGTGCCACCCCGACAGGCGCTGATCGTCCGGAGCGGCAGCACGGACCGCGCTCCGCGGCTATTCGCAGGGATAGTTCACCCTAACCTTCCTTCGTGTCGAGCCATACTTTGATACCCAAGCGCTCGCTGACCGGAGCCGACACGGAGCAAGTGGATACGCGCGTGTTGCAGATCATCTACGTTCCGGCATGGACTGGACCGAGGTGCTCGCCATCGAGGCCGGGAACCCGTGGGCCCGCCTGGCTGCGGAACTGCTGGCGAACAGTTCCTTGCCGAGCACGGCCGAGAAGGCGCGGGCCTTCGTCCAGCTGATGGAGGCGCCACCATTGACGCACGTCCCGAAACTTTGTCATAGTGGGTTGTGCCAGCAGTGCTGCTCCCGAGAGGAGGTGTCCCGTGCCCGCACCCGAACAAGGCAACTGGCAGCCCGGCCCCGTCTTGATGTGGCTGCTGGACAGCATCGGCCGCCCACCCGATCCGGAGGAGGAGCGGTTCCTGGCCGTCATCACACGGTTGTTGTCCAGGCTGTACAACCAGATCCGCGCCAGCGGTGAGGACATCCCGGACGGCCCGCTCAGCTTGGAAGTGGTGGTTGAGGGCCACCCGCCGTTCACGCTGACGGCGCCCGCTTTCGGCGTCCTGGCTGACCTCGCCAGCGTCGATCTCAATGGCATCACCGTCACGGTCGCGAAATGAGGGGGGGGATGCATCAGGTCCGCGGAACTTCACGTACCTTTGGAGGGGGTGCTGGCAACAGCACCTCCTTACCCGACGCGTGGAGGCAGGGTTGATGGATGAAGCGGGTAGCAATCCAAGACCGCGCAAGCCG
Organism: Gemmataceae bacterium; assembly: GCA_041499985.1. Lineage (GTDB taxonomy): Bacteria > Planctomycetota > Planctomycetia > Gemmatales > Gemmataceae > JBGQLF01. The sequence continues at coordinate 3,365 of JBGQLF010000916.1, read as the reverse complement.
TTCTTCATGATCGCCGCCTGGTTCAGCCTGGTTGTCCCCTTGCTGGCAGCTGGCTGGGCCTACTACATGGGCTCAGCGCCTCACGGACCCGACCGGCCGAACCCCCACTTGTCGAAAGCGGACTCGGTGGGGCTGGCGCTGGTATTCGGGATCAGTTTCGTGGCCGGCTGCATGAGCCTGTGGGGGGTCAAGACTAACGGCGCGTGGCGCATCGTGCCGCCGGCAGTGCTCGGGATCTTGGTGAGTGTTGTCTTTGAGGTAATCGCTCTAATCTTCGTTGTCCTGAGCGGCTTGCCCGGACCGTGAGGCGCGCAGGGAACAGGGGTCGGATAGCGAAGCTGCTACCAAGTGCCATTTGACGTGGTGACTTTCCCGAGAATAGTAGTGGGGGCGTGCTTCCCGAAGGGCCAGAAGCCCTCTCCGGCAAAGCGTGGCCTCGAAAACTCCTTCGAGAACGGTCCAAAGCAGGAATGTTGCAGGGCGCGGCTCCTCCTGCACGAGCCGGATGGCTTCCAGGTAGAAGCAACCCGCTCTCAGATGGCACCTTATGGCAGCTTCGCTACCTCAGGGCCCCATAGGGGCGGCCACAGACCAAGAATCACTGCCGGGTTATCCGTATACTGACTGCGACACGCGGGCCGTTTCCGGAGTGTCCGCCCTGGCCGACCGTGAGGGGATCCCCAATGCTCCGATCCATTGACCCCGACAGCCCCGAGCTGCGGGTGGGCTTGTACCGCCTCTACCGCGACTTCTTCGACCGCGCCGAGCGGAAGCGCCGCTGGTCGCTCGCCGCCGACATTCCCTGGGGCCAAGTCAACCGGGCCATGGACCCCGCCATCGCCGACGTCGTCGAGTCGTTCTGTGCCGTGGAGCTATACCTGCCCGATTACCTCGCCAAGGCGCTGCCGCTGATCCGCGCCAACCGCGGCTGGGCCTGGTTCCACGCCAACTGGGGCTACGAGGAGTCCAAGCACTCGCTCGCCCTGGGCGACTGGTTGCTCCGCTCTGGGATGCGCACTGACGAACAGATGGCCGACCTGGAAGGGCAGGTCTTCCGCCACGAGTGGCAGCTGCCGCACGACAGCCCCCAGGGGATGCTCATCTACGCCATGGCCCAGGAGCTGGCCACTTTCATCCACTATCGCAACCTGCGCCGCCGGGTGGACGAACGCGGCGACCCGGCGCTGTCCCGCCTGCTGGGGCTGATCGCGGTGGACGAGCGCGCCCACCACGCTTTCTACCGGGAGGTGGTCGGGCTGTTCTTGAAGTTGGACCGCGGCGAGACGCTGGAGCAGTTGCGGCGGGTGCTGCTGAGCTTCGCCATGCCGGCCGTGCATCTCTTGGCGGAGAGCCGGCGGCGGGTGAGTGTCATCAAGGGGCTGGGGATCTTCGACGAGGACGTGTACGTACAGGAGGTGTTCCAGCCCATCCTGGCCGCCCTCGGGGTCAACCATCGGGAGCTGCGCCCGCCTGGGGCGGGCCGGAAGGCGACGGCGGTCGCGCGGGGAGAGCGGTGATGGGCCGGGCGACGAACAGCTTCTTCATCAAATCGCTCTCTGGGGAGCAGAAGGGTGGGAAGAAAAACACCTCCTCAGTAGGGGGAGGCGGGTCACGACCACGCCAGGGAGCTAGGCCCTAACCCAACGTGCGTGTCACCAGCCGCAAAGTAGACATCTATGCAGCTGGCGTGTCGGCGGGGTCAATGGGCTTGGAGTGGCCGGCCTCGTAAACTACTGCTGTCGGGCGGCTGATGGAGAACCGACACGAATGTGCCCGAATTGGCCCGTGAATCGGAGGAGGCCGACGCATGGCCGATGCTCACTTCCACACGCGCTGGACGGCGCCGCCCACGCCGCTGAAGCACTTCTGGGAGCACACGGCCGGCAGTTGCCACGCGCCGCTGGCGTTGCGGGCCGACTGGCAGGCACAGCTGGGGCGTTGCCGGCGGGAACTCGGCTTCCGCTTCGTGCGCTTCCACGGCCTGCTGTGCGACGATGTGGGCACCTGCGTCCGGCATCAAGGCCATCTCATCGATTCCTTCTTCAATGCCGACGCGATCGTTGATTTTCTGCTATCGATCGGCGTGCGGCCGTTCGTGGAGCTGAGCTTCATGCCGGAGGCACTGGCCTCGGGGAGCGACACCGTCTTCCACTATCGGGCCAACGTGACGCCGCCGCGCGACCCGCGCGCCTGGGCCGGCCTCGTCCGCCGCCTTGCCGCCCACTGGGTCGAGCGCTATGGGGTCGAGGAGGTGCGTCGCTGGTACTTCGAAGTGTGGAACGAGCCGAACCTGCCGGCGTTCTGGGCGGGCACGCGGGAAGACTACTTCACGCTCTACCGTCACACCGCCACAGCGCTGAAGGAGGTGGACGCCGGGCTGCGCGTCGGGGGCCCGGCGACGGCGAAGAACGAGTGGGTGACGGAGTTTCTCGACTTCTGCGCGCGCGAGCGCCTGGCCGCCGATTTCGTCAGCACGCACCACTACCCCAATGACCCGCTCTGGAGCGAGACGCAGGACACGGAGTCGGAGCTGGCCGGCAGCCGACGCGGCATCCTGCGTGAGTGGGCCGTCGCAGCGCACCGCCAGGCGTGCGGCGTGCCGCTTCTGTATACGGAGTGGAACGTCTCCTCGAACCCGCGCTACCCGCGCCAGGACGACCCCTACGCAGCGGCGTTCGCCGTCAAGAGCGTGCTGGAGGTGAGTGGGCTGGTGGAGGCGTATAGCTTCTGGACCTTCAGCGATATCTTCGAGGAAAATTATTTTCCCTCGGTTCCCTTCCACGGCGGCTTTGGTCTGCTGACCCTGCACGGCATCCCCAAGCCGACCTACCGCGCCTTTGAGCTACTGCACCGCTGCGGCGACGAACAACTCCCCGTGAATGGGGAGCACGAGACGGTCGATGCCTGGGCCGTGGGCGGCGGCAACGCGCTGACGCTCCTGCTGGCGAACCACGCCCTGCCGCGGCAGCCGATCGAGTCCCGACAGGTGGCGATCGAGATCGCGGACGCGCCGGTGGCCCGCAGCGTCACGCTGGAGCGGATCGACGACGACCATGCCAACGCCAAGGCCGAATGGCAGCGCCTGGGTAGCCGCGCGTACCTGCGGCGTGAGGAGGTGGAGCAGCTCGACGAGGCGAGCCGGCTGCGGAAGGAAGCGCAGCCGTGGCGCTACGAGGGGGGGAGGCTGTCCCTGGAGGTGCGCCTGCCGCCGCATGCCGTCGCGGCGCTGACGGTGGAGTTCACGGACAGCGAGAGAGGGCGATGACCAGGTACGACCAGAAGATACCCCACGGCAGGAGCGGGCCGCACAGGGCCGCAGCAGCGGTGGCGACCAGGGAAAGGACCCATGCCTCCAAGATCGGGCG
>JBGQLF010000915.1:0-5092 GCA_041499985.1 Gemmataceae bacterium | reverse complement strand
GCACCAGCTCACGCCTTGAGACGGGGCTGAGACTTGGCATGTCCGTGCTTCCTCGGCGCCGTCGTAATGGCTAACTGGCAGCCATTGACCACCGGCGGGTCCTCGCCGCTGCGCAAGCCGGACAGCAGCCAAACCTCGATGGCATCCACGAGGTTCTCCCGGGCCTCCTCGAAGGTAGCCCCTTGCGTCAAGCAGCCAGGCAGATCGGGTGCCTCGGCCACGATGACATTGAGCTGCTCCCCCTTCTCATACACGGCATTCTTGAGGACCTCGGCAAGGTAGTCCCGGAGGCTGACACGGCGGAAAGGTTTCTTACTCATCAACCGTCCTTCCTGAGGGCGGAAAAAGGGACAGGAAAAGGGGACAGAAGAAGGGGACGGACACATGGATCTATCTGCTTTTGCGAAAAGGTGCCAGGGATCTTGCCTGTCTATTTCTTTCTTCTGCTTACTCGGGAGTACGACCGATCCAATACCCCGGCCGCCGCCGTTGGTGGGCTATGGCGGCGACCCAAATGCTCTCCTCCAGTTCCAGGTAAAGATGGTGTACGGGAAGCGCCTCAACACATGCTTTCGCGTTCCCGGTTCGCCGTGCAGGGGAAATGCCGCAGGTGTCTGCCGGATGGAGGCGATGGCGGCCTCCACCTCGGCCTGGAACTCGCCACCGAGTCCCCTTCGCCGCTCCTCGTAGTGCGCGACCGCCGCGCGCAACTCCGCCTCGGCCTCTGTGTGGAAGATGACCGGCTTCACGGGTACTGCTCGCGCAATTCGGCGAACACTTGCTCGGCGGGCTTGCCCGTTGCCCGGCCGGTCCGAATCTCGGCAACGCGTCGGGCGATCTCGGCGTCCCAAGCGGCGGCAGCGTCTGCGTCCTCTGGTTCGAGAGACAGCAGAAGAAAGTGGGCGAGCTCGGCTCGCTCCGGCGGGGAGAGGATGCCCAACTGGGACTTGAATTGCTCGACGGCTTCCGTCATAGGAACCTCCGGGGGCAGATACCTGACAGCTATTCTACCACGAGACACGCTTAGGCCGAAGACGGAAAACTCGGCTGCCCGGCCGGCGGGCCCACCGGTCGTCTTCCTTCCCAGTAAGGATATCGACCTCGGCCAACGCATTTCCGTTCACTCTTGCGGGAGAGCGGAGTATCCCGCTACCCTGACAAAGGGATTCTGAAGCATGCTACTTTCCCCTTTGGCTTTGGCCTCCAGGTGGGTTGGGTGACCCAAGGGTATCATGCTCAACCCTTCCTCCCTTAGGGAGGGATCGTTCATGCCGCGATGCGGCGCACCTCTTGATTGCACCGGTCATTGGCAAAGACCACGATGTCCGCCAGTGTCCACGTCTCCTCGTTCGTGATGTAAAAGAAATAGCGAATTTCGTCGCGTTGCTTCACGCCGCGCTCTTCGATCCGTAGGTGCGTGCGTACCACCACCAGGCGATAGTCCTGTTGACAGTGCCCTGGTCGATAAGCCAATTCGGCGACCTGTTCACTCACCAGGATAATGTTCGTGTAGCCCTTCTGCTTCACGACTTCCTCTTTCACGTTGACGGGACGTTGCCGCGGCTGAGTCTTGACTACCTAGGCTGCGGGCCGTGTCAGCGCCTGCCAGGCGTCTGCCGGCAGCGCTTGCGCCAGCGTGATCAGATTGGGCATGGCATCGATGCCAAAGACGAATCGCACCTCGGCAGCATCCCAGCGATCCAGGTGCTTGGTCTGGGTAAAATGGGTATCCCCGCGAAACGCTACGTGGCGAAAACCCGCTGCGCGACAGAGAGTAAGGGCACGGTCGAAATATTCCGCCGCTTGCTCAGGACTGGGACGACTCGCAGGGCGATTGTAGAGGAATAACGGTTCCTGCGTGTTGGCGAGGGATACCAACAACGGGTGATAACCCCAGCTGCCCTTGTACGAGAGCTCCATGCCTTGTTTGCAGTCGCCGGTAGTCGTGGCCAACGTGCCATCACCCTCGATAATCGCATGGGCGAAGAAGTCGGGCGGTTGGTGCTGCCAAACACGCAAGCGCTGGTCATTGATAACCTACATTCCGCACTATTCTGGCCGAATTATGGACTACATCTGGTGAACGACGGCGGCTTCTGCACAAGATGTAGTGTGACAACGAAGTGTCAAATTAGGAGCATGATTTTCGGAACAATTTGACATGCCTATGTCACAACTAGATGTAGTGGCTGCCGGGTCGACCGGCACAAGATGTTGTGCGAAAATCTCCGTCCAATTGTGCGGAATGTAGGTTGATAACGTCCATCAGGGTTTCGACATCGGCGGCCTTGAAGCGGCGTAAGAAATCCCCCGCCGTCGTGGGAGCGGGAATCCGTTGCGCTCCCAGGAGGTTGAGATAGGTTTCGTTGTGGCGCAGCAGTTCAATATCTTCGAGACACGTGCCGCCTGCCAAGAGGTTGTAGGTCATGTTCAAGACATGGTCGGACTCGAAATACGGCACGTGCCGTTGAAGCAGAGGTAACCGGCTATCCAAGACATCGGCGAAGTCCAGCTTTTGTATCAGGAGATGGATGGCGCCGATGCCTCCACAAGGCACACCCTGGGTCTTGTCGCCGATGTCGTAGTGAAGGTTCTGATCCTTGAACATCCGTCGTCGTTGCACGGGCCACTGCTTCTTCTTCAACCGGCGTTGCAGGCGGCGCTGGCAATTGCGCAGCTGTTTCCTTATTCTGGCGTTCACTTGAAATACCTCCTTGGCGGGGGAAAGGGCGGCCTTGCAACCAACCCATTTCCCTCGAAAAGCCGAGGTCTTTCAAGTCTTTTTCTGATTCCTTGCCCAAAGACGCGGGGGGGAAGGCTTGTTTTGGCACTAGGATCGAGAAGCCGCTTCACGCACGCTGATTTGCTCGCTGCCCACGCGGGCAGGTTACGGACGTTCTCGCACAGCCTCTTCTAGTATTTGGCGGGGAAAAGCAGCAAAAAACGGGCGGCCAACGGCTTTGGCGTACGCATCGTCTTAGCCCGTTCGAGCAGGTTCCAGGTGGGCGGCTTTCCCGTGCGCCGCAATGGAGGTGTCACCGTAGTTTGGACAGTGCGTGCGTATCCCTGCGTGCTCGATCCAGATCTCTCGGCGTCCCCGGAACAACTCCTGGGCGGTGAGTCGCGGCGGCGTCTGCGGGCGTAGCTGGTCCGGCGCAGATTCCGCTGGCGTTTCGCTGCGCCTCAGGTCCAGGTGTTAACCCATCGCAATACCTGGCGCAAACCCCACGACTGCCCTGTTAAGCATCGTTCATCTAGCTCTCGCCTCAATCTTCACGCTGGGCCTGACGTGCGCTGGAGCCGCATTCAGACGTCCAGCCAGAACTGATTGCTTCTCAGTACCTTGCGACTTGCGCTGGCAGAGCCACGACTTCCCTCTCTCTTTACATCCATACATGAACATGAGTTTGGCATCCCGTTTGCAAGTGCATCGGGGCACCCTGCCCAGTTGCTGCCCGTGATGGCTGTGGCCCAAAGACTTTGCCACGCCCCCCGCCCGAACCGACACGCTGCAAGAGGCTCTCATGACTCTGATCCCGTTCCAAGACAGGTACATCTCGCACGATGATGTCCTAGCCCTCGACATCGAACTGCACAACCATCACGCCAAGCTACTGTACAGAGAATGGGGCCAAGCCACGCGCCCGGCCAAGATTCTCGCCTGTGATCCGGTGGTGGAATATGAGGAGCGCCAGGCTGACAGAAATAGCATCCTTGCCATCATGCGCCGGTACGGCTTCAGCGAGCGCTCGTAGATCGTTGGCAGCATCGCGAAACACTATTGCCATTGCGATCGCTATTGCAACAGGTTTATGAAACACGGCGGGGAGCGGTTTGGCGGGGGGGCGCCGTTCGTTGCGGAGACGTTCGTTCGTGCAATGCATGCTAGTCGCGCGAACGAACGGCATTGCTTTTGCACCCCGGATTATCTGTAGCAAACCACAAACATAGTCAGCGGGATTTCTCGGCCCCCAAGCGGGCCGCCAGCTCACTCGGCTTTTCCATGTATTTCCATAAATCCCTTTCAGATAAGCAATTTAGCGCGCATCTCGGTTAAGTGTAAAGTCCATCCAGCCGATCATCATCTCCTCCCACGTTTGATCGCCCCACGTCACGGTCTTGGTCGGGTCAGGGTTATTGCGATTCTTCGTGGAGTTATCGAAGTGGGCCACGCAATGAATCTTGCTCTCCTTGGGCAAGGGCAGCGGCGGCGACAGGCGGTAGACGCTTTGCCAGTTGAAATCGTAACGCGGCACCGACAGCAAGGTCTGCGTCTTCCCATCGGGCGTCACCGCCTCGTACAGGAAGTCCTTGCCGCGCAAGTGCATGTGGGGCATGAAGCTGATGATGTGGCCGTCCTCGGGGAACGTGAACGACGATTCGACCTGGTGGTTGTCGTCGCCGGGCGGAATGCGGAACATGCGGCTGGAAATGGGAACCGTCAGCACCCGTCGCGTGGGGGGTTCCTTGGCGAAGATCAGCCCAACCGAGGAGCGGTCCTTCTGGGCCTTCCCATTTGGCGTGTAATGCATCTGGAATTGCAGTTTCGCGCCGGCCGGGACCTTCTTGGCCAGGCCTGGTTCCAGGATCAGAGGCATGTCGCCCGGAGCGGTACCCACGAGCAGACTCGTTCCCATCCGTCCACCTCCGCCCGTTGTCGGCACGCCGGGAGGAACGATGAGCACGACGATATGATGGACGACCTCGGTGGAACCCGGTCGAGCCTCGGCACGCTCGATCCACCGATCTTCTGTGAAACCCGGATCCACCAAGAAGTATTTGTAGGGGATGCCGTTGCCGGACACGCTCGCTGGGACCGCGAACTCTTCAGGCATGGTGAAGACCACATCAGGCTTGCCGATGCGCCATCCCTCGGCAAACTCCTTCGGCGGCGGCAGGTCCCGTGAGTCGCCCTGGGGACAGCCCTGTTCGATCCAGCTCAATAGAGTCTCGCGCTCGTCCGTGCTCAGGCTGCGGTCGTTGGCGAAGTGCCCGTAGCGCGGGTCCGCGTACCAAGGAGGCATGCGTCGTTCGCGGATCACCTCCTGCATGGTTGCGGACCAGGCCGAGGCATCTTCGTAGGTGAGCAGGG
>JBGQLF010000914.1:0-5099 GCA_041499985.1 Gemmataceae bacterium | reverse complement strand
CTCGCTGTTGACGGCCTTCGGCACGCCGGTCGAACGCTTCGCCGATAGCACAGGGCCGCTGCCCGGCGTGCTGGCATAGAACCACGAACAGAACCTGGCTAGCGCAGGATCAAGCGAGCTATTGTCCAATCGTAGGACGGCTCTCCAGAGCCGTCCGTCTGGGCCGGACGGCTCTGGAGAGCCGTCCTACGAACAAGAAGTCACTTGGTCCTACTCTAGTACGCGGTAGGAGGAGACAAAGTAGGCCGCAGTCTCAGATTCGTGCTACCCGCCGTGGAGTAGCGAGCCGGAGGTGTATTCATGGGTCGAGATGCTTTTCCCCAGGAAACCGAGAGTCTTCGGGCTACTCGCTGGTCCCGCCGTCAGTTCTTGCACGCGGCAGGGTTGGCGCTCGCGCTCCCCAGCGTCAAGGTGTCGGCGCGTGAAACCCAGAAACGGCCCAAGGTTGCGGCCGTCTTCACCGCTTTCTATCACCGTTCGCACGCCCATGTCCTCCTGGAGAACTTTCTCGAACCCTACCTGTTCAACGGAAAGCGTACCGATCCTGGGGTGGAGATCGTCTCCTTCTATGCCGACCAGCTTCCCCAAAGGGACATGGCCCAAGACATATCCCGGCAGTACAAGATCCCGATCTTCAAGACCATCGAAGGCGCACTCTGCCTCGGCGGCAAAGAGTTGGCCGTCGATGCCGTGCTATCCATCGGCGAGCATGGCCGTTATCCGGTCAACAAACTCGGCCAGATGGAATACCCGCGCAAGCGGTTCTTCGACGAGATCGTGGCGGTCATGCGGCGGTCGCAGCGGTTTATACCCTTGTTCAACGATAAACATCTCTCCTACCGTTGGGACTGGGCCAAGGAGATGGTTGACACCGCCCAGCAGTTGGGAATCCCTTTCCTGGCCGGCAGCTCCGTGCCCCTGGCGCAGCGCATCCCGCCATTGGAACTGCCCCCGCAGGTCGAAATCACCGAAGCGCTCGCGATCCACGGGGGGCCAGCGGAATCGTATGACTTCCATGGCCTGGAAGTTTTGCAATCGCTGGTCGAAGCCCGGAAGGGTGGTGAAACGGGCATTGCGCGCATCGAGTTCCTGCGCGGCGAGACACTCTGGCAGGCGGCTGAGAAAGGACGCTGGTCGCTGGCGCTGGCGGAAGCGGCCCTGGCGGCCGAGTTCGGGAAGAAACTACCGACGCTCCAGCGAATCGAAGGAGAACGGACGGTCGAACCCCATGGTCTGCTCATCACCTACAAGGACGGTCTGAAAGCCACCGTGCTCAAGATCGGCCAGAGCAGCATCCGGTGGAGCTTTGCTTGCTTCGTAAAGGGGGATCCGAAGCCCCAGGCGACGTACTTCTACCCGGGGCCCTGGCAGAATCGGAATCTGTTCAAGGCGCTGGCGCACGCGATTCAGCACCATTTCCGTGAGGGCAAGGCGCCCTATCCGATTGAGCGCACCCTGCTGACGACAGGAGCGCTGGAAGCGGCCATGCAATCGCGCTTGCAGGGGCAAAGTGTTGCCACTCCCCACCTGGAGTTCGCCTACACACCGCGTGATTTCCGAGCCCTACGCGAGATGGGCGCGACCTGGAAGATCATCACCAAAGATACGCCCGAACCCACCGGGATCAAACCGGTGGGAATCAACTTCTGAGCAACACCGAATCGTGCGTGCCCGTTCTGCCTCTCGGTGGCTGATGCAGAAACACTTCCGCGCCGCGGGCATCGATCCCGACCGGCGCGTGAGCGGGAGGAAAGATAGTTGAATGCAGCTCTACCCATTTAGGCCTGTCAGCCTGTCGTGAAGCGCGCCACCGTCTCTTCCTCCAGCGGAATTCCGTACGCTTGGCATGTGTCCAAGAAGAGCTTGAGAGCATGCTGGTACAATTGCGTGTCCACGACATTCAAGTCGGCCAAGGTCTGGATTTCGGTTGCCGACAAGGACGTCCGACTCCGCTGTCCGGGGGGGGCAGTATTCAGACTGACCTCCGTGATCTCACCCTCCCAACCCAGCAGGCGCGCGAAAATCCGCAGTGAGGCACCGTGCGCTTCGCACAGGCCGAAAGCGTCGACCGCAGCCAAGGCACGCAGCGCCGCGTCCAACAGACCCGTCTCACGATCGAGTGCGCTCAAGGCCTCTTCGAATTGCACGGAGACACTGCCCCACGCCTGTCCGCCCGCTTGCTGGCCAGGCTTCGGCAGCAAGGCCAAGGAAAAACTGAGGGATGCCAAATAGCGGGCTTGCAGGTTATCAATCGTCCGGCGTAAGACCGGGTGTTCGCAGTATTGGAGGACGCTCAGCCCGGCGGCGAGAGCATGTAACGGATGCTGCTCCTCTCTTTGGATGTGGTTGATGTGCGAGACAGCGCGCGCCAGCGGCTCGCGGAGCATGGTGAGGATCCGGGGCCACCGTTTCAGCCAGAGCGGCAACAGCCCGCCGAAATGGCCCGTGAGGAAGCGCGTTTGTTCCGACACCTGATAGGTACCGGTGACCAGATGATCCCACAGCAGAGAGGGCGAGACGTTCTCCGGACCACCGATCTGGAGGAGAAAGTGTTGGAGGCTGATGCCCGACGTTTTCGGAATGTGCAGGAAGTAGACCAGGTCGGCCGCCGCCGGGCTTCCCTCGCCAGCAGCGGCTCTCCGAGTGACTTGATCTTGGCCAGGCCCAGGGACGCCGCCCGGGGCCGGTGGAAGTTCTGCTGCCATGACCCGTCCTCGCTCTTTACCTGAAAGCCGATCCTTCCAGAAAAGCGAGTCCTGGTCACTCCAGCTGGCCTAGGTATGCGGGGCAGCGCCCGGATGGCCAATCTCTCGACGACCCAGCATTGGGTGTGAAGATGCGCATAATCCACCTTGAATCCGGTTTGGCAGGAAGGTACCTCCTTGATCCAACACCGCAACGAGACCGAAGTTCCGATCCCCTTCCTAAACGGCTTTTTTTGCAAACCGTACAATGCAGGGCTTCCCCGGTCTAAGGACGTGCCGTTCACAGGACAAGGTTCTCATGGCTCTGCTTCCGGAAGCGGCACCCGTTCCCAGGTGATGGACTTGTCGAACAGGTAGCGGGCGGAACAGGCCCAGATGACCACCTTCTTGCGGTTCAGAGTTCTGGGCCGTTGCGCGAGGGTTTCCCGAACCGCCGTCGCTCCGCCGCCGTTGACGGCCATCACCTGCACGCTTTCGCCCAGGCGCAACATGAGCTGCTCGCCCAGGCCAGCGCCTTCGCCCCATTCCAGTTCCTTGCGCCGATAGATGTTCGTGAAACTGTCGCCCAGGAGAAGGGCCGGGGAGGAGTCGTCCCCTTGCGCCAGCACGCCGCCGTCGAACAGTTGGACGATTTCGACGGTCTGCGGAGAGAAAAGTCCGCTACCGGGCTGGACGTCCAACAGGCGCAGCAGATCGCCAAAGTTGCTCACGGATTGCGTGCGCGTGGTGAAGGCCGATGGCGCAGGGACGGGCAGGCGTGACTTTATGTGCGCGGTCAGCCGGTCCGCGACCACCGCGAGACCGCGCGGCGTCCAGTGCGTGTCCAGCTTCAGGAAGAGCTGCTCGCCCGGTTGTGCCTTCGCCTGCCACAAGTCGTCCGTCACATCCAATACATCCACGCCGGCCTCCGCAAGCTTGGCTTTGAAGGCTTCGCGATCACGGTTCCAGGCCGGTCCCGCCGATGCGGGATAGCCGGGCCAAACTGCTTCGGGATAGATGAACGGCTTCACGGGAAGCGGCACGAACACGAGGCGAATGCCGCGGGTGCGGAGCTGACTCTCAAAGTCAACGATGGCATCAAGCGCATCGGAAGAAGATCTTTGCGGTGGTACGTTCGCGACACCTCGTGTGCCAACGGTGCGCAGCCCGAGAAACCCGGGACCGGCGGCCATCTCGACCTCTTGGTGGAAGAACAAGAAACCGTCGCGTCCTGCCACAATCTTATCATTCCCCTGGCCGAGCCAACGCAGCAGGCAAGTCTGGTAGGCTAGCCGGACTTGCGCCGCCAACTCCGACTCCCGCGCCAGCGTTTCCTCAAAACGCTTGAGCGAGGCATGGCTGGGCGTCTCCTGGAAGAGGCCGAGGAACCGCCAGCGGCCCGGCCGCTTCAGCTCTACACCCAGTTGATGGCACGGCGGGATGACGAGGAACACGGCGAACACAACGAGCACAGCGAGCGCGGTAGAGCGTCCGATCCTGGGAGGCTGCTTGACGGCCGTCAATTCACACGTCTTGATTTCCAGCATGGCTAGAACTGAAAGTAGAGGAACGGGTTAAACCCTTGCGCGCTCATGGCCATGAGGGACCAGCCGAATACTCCCAAGGCCAGCGCCGCACGCAGCGGCGTGACGTTTCGGGAAAGGTCCCAGGTTTGCTTGCCCAAGAAGGCGATGCTGCCTGCCACCAACATGGCCATGACGTGGCCGGGGAGATAAAAGAGCGCGCGCACCAGCAGAGCGTTGGCGCTCACGCTTCCGTTCAGAGGGAACAGCGAAGCCAGATAGCGGGTCGCGGTGGGGAGATCCTCCGCCCGGAAGAAAACCCAGGCAAGGTTGACGATGAGAAAGGTCAGGGCCACCCGTAGCGGTCGTGGGGCCTTGGCATACGCGCTGGTCTTTCCCAACACCCGCTCGAACGCCAGCCAGACACCATGAATCGCGCCCCACACCAGGAAGTTCCAGGACGCGCCGTGCCAGAAGCCGCCGAGCAGCATCACGACCAGGAGATTCAGGTACGTCCGAGCCTCGCCCTTCCGGTTGCCGCCCAGCGGGATGTAAAAGTAATCCCGCAGCCAGGTGGACAGCGAGATGTGCCAGCGGCGCCAAAACTCGGTGATCGATTGCGACAGGTACGGTTGATTGAAGTTGATGGTGAGCTTGATCCCGAGGAGCTCGCTCACGCCGCGCGCGATATCGGAGTATCCCGAAAAATCGCAGTAGATCTGAAACGCGAAGAAGTAGGCCCCTTTCAGCAGGAGTCCGGAGTTCATCTGATCCGGATGAGCGAAGATGCGTTGCACCTCGGGGGCCAAGTTGTCGGCAATCAGCACCTTCTTGGTGAAGCCGATGACGATTAGGGTCAACGCGTTATTCACCCGTTCGGCTGAGAACCGCG
>JBGQLF010000913.1:0-5104 GCA_041499985.1 Gemmataceae bacterium | reverse complement strand
GGTCACGGGCTTGGGCATCAGGCCGGGAATTTCGGACAGGGAACGCGGCTTGGCAAAGGAATAGATTTCGATGAATTGCAGGAAATCGCCGGGGTATTCGCTGTGGATCAGGCCGTCCAGGGCCAGGCCCATGCGCTTGACGTTGATGTACTGGCCCTGGTAGCGCATCGAGCCGCTCATGTCCAGGAGCACCGCGGTGGCACATTTCGGATTGTTGCGCGTGCGGTGAATCTCGATATCCTCAGGCTTCACGCGCACCGGCAGACCAGGACCATTGCGGATCATGGCATTGACCAGTGAGGCGGGCATGTCCATGTTCGTGACCGAGTCGCCGAATTCGTACGGCTTGGTCCGCTGCATCTCGATGACGCCTTCGCCGACTACCGGTCCCTGGTGCCGCCCCGAACGCGACGACTGCAACTGGTTGAAGATCTCACTGAGCAGGCGCGACTGGAACAGCCGATATGCCTTCGGCGTCAGGTGGAAACCGCCTTTGCCTTGCTCCAGCCCCTGCCGCTGGGCTTCCTGGCGCAAATAATCCTGAATCTGTTGCTGGAGCGCGCTGAGTTGTTCCAGGTCCCCCGGTTCGGCGAACTGAGCCAACTCCTCCATGTCGATAATGCCAATCTGGGCAGTGCGTAAGGCCTCCTCCAGTTGCTTGAGCAGCCGGTCGATCGTCTCCAGTTCCTCCTTGATTTCCAGAGCCTGGGGGATGGTCATCTCGGTGTGGCCGGTAAATTCGTACTTAGCGGCTAGTTCGTCGATCTGATACTTCTCACCCAGGCGCTCGACGAGCTGGAGCAATTGGCGGGCGAACGGGCTGTGCTCATCGCCGGCCCGATACCAGAGCTGTTCCAGGTCGTGAAGCTGCTCTTCGCGCACCGCCTGCTGAAACGGCCGAGCGATCTTGCCGGGTGGACGCATGTCCTGGGCCGGGTCGTGAAAGCGCTGGCGGGCTTCGGTCTCCACGTGCGCGGTTTCGTAAGTCTCCAGGATCTTGCGCTTGCGTTCGCGCAGCAGCGCCATCAGCGCTTCCAGGCTCGGGCCCAGCCCACCGATCGCGCTGGGATCGAGGCGGATCGCCCGCGCCAGTTCTTCCTCGGTCAAGCGGCGGGTGTTGCCGTAGAAGAGCAGGTGCTCGAACGCTGGCGACACCATGTCGGGCGGCGGCGCCGTCGGACTGGGGAAGTGGACGGGGTCGAACTTTTGATAGGTATGGATGATGCCACCCAGACGATCAGTGGTGCTCATAGAAGGTTCCGGCTTGTTCTTGGGCGTGGTCTGGCTGGCCAATTAGATCTTCCATCTTGACCAACCTAATATGTAGCGGACCATGAAAATGTTCGATCTTTTGTGCTCGAACCAATTCTGGAAGGCCATGACAGCGCCACTCAATGAGGTATTCGCCAGTGTACAGGTCCATGCGCAAGTCAATCAGGGCTTGGTTAGCTGGCCGGTCCCCGGCTTCCAAGAAACTCAGCACGGTGGTCAAGTTTGATACAATAAAACGAATCTCCTGTGAAGGAAATCGCCAAGCCTTCTTCCAGGGGGCAATCCACCTCCCGAACAGGACGCGAATGAGCTGTCCCAGCGGGGAAGGCTTGGGCCAGATCTCATTCCGGGTCAAGCGCGGGGAGGCCAAGCATGCGTTCGACAGAGTGTCCCGCAGCTTGGCGGTCAGCTGCGCAATGGCGGCCCTCTTCTCTGCGGCGTAGTACTCGCGCAGCTCCCACCAGTGGGCAAAAAGAGTGGCATCCACGGAGCGCTCAGCTTCGCGGCTATAACAGAACATCTGGAGGACCAATTGCTTCGGCACAGAAATCCACATTATCGATTCCTATCTCTCAGGCTTCGTTCGCCAGAACTCCCACCAGTCGCGCCGAACCTTGACAAAGCGGGGATTCAACCCCTCGAGCGAGAAGGGATCATCGATCGTTGTGGGGATTATTGCTGTGTTCCGCACTCCAATCAAGGTCGGAACCATTTCCGGCGGCGCATCGAATTCCACATAGGCTCCCCCCTGTACAGCGCCCGTCTGTGTCTTTGGTCCCTCCAGGCCAGGTCGAGTCGTCCCGAAAGGTTCGACCTCGACATGGACTCCGAACTCGACGCCGCTACTGCCCCGACTGGGATTGATGGCCCCTTGCGCCCGAATGCTTTCCAGACCCGCGTCATCGGTATGGTGGCGCACCCGGCTCACGTCGGCTCCACTCTTTCGCTTCGCCAGGAGCCGCGGCCACGTCCTCCGTGAGGACGCCGCTTGCAACCAATCCTTGCTCGTCCGCCCTCACCCTTCGGCCAGCCACGGATCGCCACTTCACTTGATCTCATACGTAATCCGTCCATGCTTCTGCGAGCGCGAAATGCGATCCTTCGCATACAGCCCGGCCAGCACAAACTCGATGCACGAGGCCCGGACCGCTTCACTCTCGCCGGGATTCACCTCGAACGCCTTCTCCCACGCTTTCGGCACGCGCTTGAGCCGTTCCGCATAGTGCCGCGACGGCAGCATATCGCCGACCTCGATCTTGACGCCCTTGCCGAAGACCTCGACGATTTCGTCCAGGCCGTGCTTGTCCACGTACTCGTCGAAAACCAGTTTGATCGCCTCCGCCTGAATCGCCTCGACCACTTGGCGCTCCGACAGCTGGTGACTGCCCATCATGTCCAGCTCCAGCTTGCCCAGTGACGACGAATATAGATGACCAAAGTCGCTTATGCGCGGCACCGCGGGACGCTCGCCCAGGCGCACGGCCCGATGGCGCGCACTGGCAACCAGAGTGCGATAATTGGCGATGCTGAAGCGGGCACTGACTCCGGACTGGTGATCGACGTACTTCGACTTGCGGGCGCAGATGCTCATCTGCTCGATGATCTCGCGCATGAAGTACGGCACCAGCACCGGGTAGTCGCCGTCCAGGTCGATGCCGGCCTCTTGCTCCATGATCTCGATGCCCGTGTTCCGTTCCAGCGGATAGTGCGTTTGGATGGTCGAGCCGATCCGGTCCTTGAGCTGCGGAATCACCTTGCCGCTGCGGTTGTACGTGGCCGGGTTGGCGGAAAACAGGATCAAGACGTCGATGTCGAACTTGATCGGATAGCCGCGGATCTGCACATCGCGTTCTTCGAGGATATTGAATAGGCCGACCTGGACCAGTTCATCTAGTTCGGGGATTTCGTTCATGGCAAAGACACCGCGGTGCAACCGCGGGATGAGGCCGAAGTGCAACGCCTCTTCCGCGGCCATGCTGGTGCCGCCGGCCAGCTTGGCGGGATCGATCTCGCCAATGATGTCGGCGAACTTGGTGCCCGGAGACAACCGCTCGGCATAGCGCTGCTGGCGCGGCCACCAGGCAATCGGAATCTTCTCCTCGGGCAACTCGGCGATCAGCCGCTTGCCGACCTTGGTGATCGGCCGATAGGGATCGTCATGAACGGGGCACGCGGGCTCGTCCAGATAGGGGATCGCCTCGTCGAGGAAGCGAACCAGGGACCGCATCAGCCGGCTCTTGGCCTGTCCCTTTTCGCCCAGAAACAGCATGTCATGGCCGGCGATGACGGCAAGGTTGATCTCCGGGATCACGGTGTTCTCATAGCCGATGATTCCCGGGAACAGTTCCTCCCCATCGCGCAGCATTCTCAGGAAGTTGTCGCGGATCTCTTGCTTAACCGTTTTGGAAACCCAGCCGCTCTCACGTAGTGCTTTCAGATTGGTAGGCCGAACTCTGGCGGACATTACCCGGTTGTCTCCTCAGTGCTCACAGGCTGGCGGACAGTGACATTAGGGGCGAACGACGCCGTAGCGACGTTGAGGTCATTGTAGGGGGCTCGCGCTTGGGAATCCAATCGCCGGAGCTTGACCCGCCGGGCAGGCACTGCCAAGCCTCTCGAAGTCGGGTATACCGGCGCAAGAAAGAACGGCCTTCGACCTTGGGTAGATCGGAAGGCCGTTCCTCTTCCTCCCACGGGGAGGTCGTCTAGGCGAGAGGAGTTGGGAATGAGGGGGTTATCCATGCGGCACGCTCAGATCGCATACGCCCCGAAGCCGCCGCTACAGAAGAAGAGCACGTCGGCCGGGATGGTGACGTAGCCGTCAAGGGGATTGGCATCGCCCGGCGTCACGCCGCCATCCACTCCCCATGGGTTGCGCAGCGTCACTGAGATCGGCGTCCCCTTGGCGTCGGTGTTGACATGGTCCACCATGTACACGTGAATTCCCCGATGCCACGTGCTGACGCTTCCATCAGGCGACTTGATTTCAGGAGTGGTCGCCAGCAACGGAGCCGGGCCGCCCAGGGTGAGGGCCTTACCAGCCGCCAGCTCGCTCTGGATCCCCTTCAAGAAAGCTGTGGCGTTCGCGTAATCCGTAACCGCGTGGTCGGTCTCCGTCAAGTTGAGCGCAGCCGTCCAGCTAATGCCCGGGTTGTTGCCCCCTTCGATCGAGGCGTAGGTGCCCTGGTCATTGCGGAAGAAGGCCCAGGCCTTTTCGGCGATCGGCACCCAGATCGAGTTCCCCTTGCCAGGGCCCGCGTACACCAGCTGCCCACCCGACGTCGGCAGGTCTCCGTCCACACGGACGAAAGCGTCGGCGCCGTTCTTGTGGAAGTCGACCGCGTACGTGCCATCTCCCAGATCGACGACCGTCTGCCGAATCTTGTCCGGGCAGGTCTTGGCCACTGCGGACAGGCCGGCCAGGTAGTAGCAATCGCCCAAGTAGCCCTGATTGATATCATCGGGTGACGGTCCCCCAGGGCCGTAGAGCGGGTCGCTGCTGAAGTTCTG
This sequence comes from Gemmataceae bacterium, assembly GCA_041499985.1. Lineage (GTDB taxonomy): Bacteria > Planctomycetota > Planctomycetia > Gemmatales > Gemmataceae > JBGQLF01. The sequence continues at coordinate 322 of JBGQLF010000913.1, read as the reverse complement.
ATAGGTGTAATAGCCGGATGCTGCATCGGTGGGCATGGGATCGAGAATGCTCTGGCCGTTCAGCTCGCGGCTCACCGGTTCGGCGTAAGTCTCGACGACGAGGTTTTCCTTGAGAGTGTAGAACCCGGCGACCCGATGTTCATGGCCCATGCTCTTCTCGGTGGCCGACAAATCGGTGATGATCTCGGTCGGTTCGGCATCGACCCAGAAGCTGTCGAGGCCCGCGCCGCCGCTGACCGTGTCGGCCTGGCCCCCGCCGATGCTGACCAGCAAGTCGTCCCCATCGCCGCCACTGAGATAGTCCTTGCCGCTGCCGCCGTAG
>JBGQLF010000912.1:0-5106 GCA_041499985.1 Gemmataceae bacterium | reverse complement strand
GTCGCGTGGGTTCTGGCCAGCAGGGCGAGTGCATGGGCGGCGTAGTGCTCGGCCTGCGTGGGATCCTTGTCGGCCGCTGCCACAGACACCGCATAAACACGAGCCGCGTTATACAACGTGCCCGCCGCCACCGAGGCCTGATTCGTCAGCGCGTCCACCTCGGCCCGGGCCTGAGCCTGCGCGCCCGTCTGGGCCAAGGTTGCGGCGCGCAGGGATCGCAACGTGTCCTGCTCCGCTCCCGGATCGAGGGAGAGGGCCCGATCCCACTCCGGGAGCGCCTCGGCGTGACGGCCGGAGCGGGTTAGCGCCTCGGCCTGTCCGGTATGCGCGCGCCGGAGCCACGCCCGGGCCTGGGCGTACCGGGGCTCCTGGCGCAACACTGCTTCGAGCTGCTGCACCGCTTGGGCGTACCAGTCCAGCGCTACTACGAGCTGGTCGGCCCGCTGCGCGACATGGCCCAAATTGATGCAACTGCCACCCAGTCCCACTCTATAGTCGAGAACGTCGGGGTAGGATTCGGCGAGTGTCTGGCGTAGCGCCCGCGCCCGCAGATAAGCCTCCTCGGCTTGCGCGTAGTTGCCGCTATCGTAGTACCAGTTGCCCAGGCCATTGTGGCTTGTCGCCAAGCTCGCTCGGTAGTGCGGAGCATCGGGGTGAGCGTCGGCAATTTGCTGGTGCAGGGCCAGGGCCCGCCGGTACACCTGTTCGGCCTTGCTAGACTTGCCGAGCGCCTGGTACAGGAGGCCCAAGTCGTGGTAGCTTGCCGCCGAGTCGCTTTGGTAGCTGGTGATGTCCGAGTGTGCCGCGGCTAATTGCTGACGCAGGGCGAGGGCCCGCAGATACGCTTCCTCGGCTTGCGCCAATCGGCCGCTCGCTTGGTACATGACGCCCATGCCGCTGTGGCTTTGGGCCAGGTCCCTCAGGTAGTCCGCGACGTCGGGATGGGCCTCAGCGAGTCGCTGGCGCAGCGCCAACGCCCGGAGGCAAGCCTGTTCCGCCTCTCCCGTCTTACCGAGGGTATAGGCCAACTGGGCCAGGGCGACGTGGTGGGCGGCCAACGCTTCTTGGTAATAAGGCACGTTGGGTTGCTCCGCGGCCAGTTGCTGGCTGATGGTCAGGGCTTGCTGGTAGGCCTCCTCGGCCTGAGCCGTCCGGCTGCTGGCCAGGTGCAGGTCACCCACGTGATGGTACGCGACCGCCAGGCTGCTACGGTAGTACGGGACGTGCGAGTAGGCGCTGGTGAGCTCTTGGAAAATCACCACGGCCTGTTGATAGCGCTCCAGGGCCTCCGCCGCGGCGCCGAGCTCGGCCGCGATGCGGGCGCTCTTCAAATAGGCCTGGCCCAGGTCACCCCGATAAGCAGCATCCTGGCCCCGCTCCTGGATGAAGCGCGTGTAGAATTTGCCGGCCTCCTCCAGCAGTTCCTTGCGCAGGGTCCGCAGGCCGCTGCCCTGCAAGCCTGGATGATCGGTTACTTTCGCTAACAACTGATCGACGACGTCGCGGGCCATCTGGTAGTTGGCCGCCGCGGTAGCGCTAGCGGCCTGTTCCCGCTGACTGGCCTCCTGCAAATCCCGATTCACCGAGGCCAGGCCTACGGTGGTCAATCCAAGGCTGACCAGAGCGATCAGCAGCGCCCCCACCGCCAGCATCACTGCCGTCCGGTGCCGCTTCACCCAGCGGCGGAACTGCACCGTCCACGGCTCCTGCCAGGCGCCGACCGGTTCGTCCGCCAGCCAGTGCTCCACATCCGTGGCGAGCGCCTGCGCCGTCGGGTAGCGATCCGCTGGCGTCCGTGCCATCGCCTTGAGGCAGATCGCTTCCAGGGCAGGCGGCACCTGGCGGTCGAGCTGCCGTGGCGGCGAGCACTCGCCCTTCTGCACCTTCCGGAGCACGACTCCAAGGTCCGGGTCGTCGAACGGGGGCCGGCCGGTCAGCAGGGTATACAGCGTGGCTCCCAGACTGTAGATATCGCTGGCCGGACCCAGCTGATCCAGCCGCCCCGCCGCCTGTTCCGGACTCATGAACGCCGGGGTACCGAGCACCGAGTTCATTTGCGTTCCCAGGGAGCCGCCCGCCGATCCCAATTGCAGAGGTCGTTCCCCGCCCGAGCCTCCGTGGTCGGTGCGGCCGAGCGCCTTGGCCAAGCCCCAGTCCACGACCAGGGTTTCGCCGTATGGGCCGAGCATGATGTTGCCGGGCTTCAGGTCGCGGTGCAGCACTCCCCGGCTATGGGCGTAGGCCAGCGCGTTGCACACATCGACAAATCGACCCAACAGCTCGCGAAACTGCAAGGCCCTTGCGCCCGGGTCGCGGCTGGCAGGTGCGGTGCGATGGAACCGCTTAATGGCTTCCTGCAAGCTGTCGCCCTTGATGAACCGCATGGCGTAAAACGGCCGGCCGTCACTGTACTGCCCCAGGCCGTAGACCGGCACGATCCCCGGGTGTTCCAGGCCGCCGGTGACCTCGGCCTCCAGCAGGAAGCGAGCCCGGCTCTCGGCATCGTCGGCGTGGCGGTCTTGGATCTCCTTCAGGGCGACTTCGCGATGCAGTTCCTCGTCGAGGGCGACTGAGACCTGGCCCAGGCCGCCCTTGGCGTGTGGCCGAAGGATTCGGAAGCGCAGGCCCGCGGAGGACGGAGTGCCCGCGGAGGCTAAGGTGCCCGGGAAGGAGATGCGGGTGGCGTGCGGATCCGAGTCCGGGGAGCGCGTCGAGGCGTGCGGATCAACCGCTGGCCCAGGCACCTTGGAGACGCGATTCAGGCTGGCCCGCAGGTCGGGATCGGCGATCTGGTGTAGTTCCTGCCGAACCGACTCGACCGAGCTGACCGCGGCCAAGCTCCGGCCGGCGTCGTGGCCGTGCATCTCGAGGTGCTTTTGGACGAGGGCTTCCAGCAAGGGGTGGGCGTCACGGGCCAGAGTCCCTTGCGCCAGGAGAATCTGGCCCACCTATTGGGTCTTGTCCTGGACCCAGGCGTGCAGAGCCTGGATGAGGGCTGCGCAGCTGATGAAGTCCAGCTGCGCAGCCAGAATGCCGCAGAGCAGATTGCGATCGGCCGCGCCGGACCACGGCGGAGTCTGATCAAGCATGGCGGACGGCTCCGGACAAGGTGTCTAACCCTGGAGTGCGGCCGGGTACAGCAATCAATCTTAGTTCAACGTTTGCTAGCCGTCATTTCCGCCGAGGGGCCGCAGCTAGGATCCTGAAAAAAACTAGGCCTCACACAACCTTGGGGGAGGCCTTTTTGCTTCACCCTGGTAAACATATTCGGGCTTAGCAGAGACGAAGTCCTGCTCAACGCGCCTTGCTGCAGCCAATGGTGCCCCCTCCCAAGTGCCTGCACGCCGAATGGGTCTCATGGTTCACCGTGGCCTTTCCAACCCTGGTTGCCCCCTTCCGAGACGATGTTTGCTCGAACACCGATTACAGTGAACAAGCAGCCAGAACATCTGTGTGCGTCTGCCGAACCCCTCCTTGCGGCCCATACTACGATCGCGGCATAGCCGAAAAGGGCGCGACTCACATCCGCATATCTCTGTCATCCGTCGCAACCTTGACGCCGAGCCCGGCGCGCTGGTAACATCCTCATCCGCGTACAGGACGCATCCGGTCCGCGGAAAGGGTAGAAGCCCACCTGCCTGTCTGATTATCTATGCGAGCCTTCTTTCAGCCCGCTGTGCGGACACCGGGCGCCACACGGAAAGAAGGTTGACATGTCGAGCACTCCTCAGGGATCTCCACGCCGACTTCCCGAGCATCCCGACCTGCGGCATCTCAAGGATCAGGCCAAGGACCTGCTCCGAGCAGGCCGAGCGGCGTCGCTTGCCAACGCACAGTTTCAAGTTGCCCGGCAATACGGCTTTGCGAGCTGGCCCAAGCTCAAAGCCCATGTCGAATCTCTGCAAACGGTCGGGCAGCTCAAGCAGGCCATCGACTCCAACGACTTCGAGCGGGTCCAGCAGCTGATGACGCGCAACCCGGAGCTCCATCGCGCCCCGCTGGGTTACGGCAAGAATGGGCCGTTGACGTGGGTTGCCGAATGCCGCGTGCCCCGAGAGGCCCCCAGTGAAGCAAGACTCGCGATGGCGCGGTGGATGATCGAGAACGGGTCGGACGTGCATCAGGGTGGCGACGGGCCGCTGATGCGCGCAGCGCTGGCCGACATGCGCATCCCCATGATGGAGCTGCTGGTCGCGCACGGCGCCGACGTGAACGCCCTTTGGAATGGGAGCTATCCCATCATCTGCGCGCCGTGCGAGACGCTGGCGCCCCGGGCCTTGAAGTGGCTACTGGATCACGGCGCAGACCCTCAAGTGGCCGCCCGAGAGTACGGCAGTCCGCTCCAAATGCTGATCTGCACCTATATGCGAAACGCCAAGGGCAGGAACGCGTGCCTGGAAGTGTTCGCCGATGCTGGCTTCGACTTGCCGGATACGCCGGCCATGGCGCTCCATCGCGGCCGGATTGACCTGCTCGACGCCCACCTGGACCGCGACCCGTCGCTGCTGGAACACCGGTTCCAGGAGAGTGAGATCTTCCCCGCCGAGTTGGGGATCCAACCGGGTGACGGCCTGCACGTAACACCTGTCTTGGGCAACACGCTGCTCCACCTGGCCATCGAATATGACGACCTCGACGTGGCGCGGCGGCTCATCGAACGAGGAGCCGACGTGAATGCCAAAGCGGCGCTCGACGCGGATGGGTTCGGCGGACATACGCCGTTGTTTCACACGGTGGTCACGCTCGCCGCCCCGGACGATTCGAAGGCCAGGCTGCTCCTGGAACGCGGCGCAAACCCCAACGCTCGAGTAACGATCCGGAAACAACTCCGCGATATGGGCGCCCCCGAGAAGGAGATGATGCGTGAGTTCCACAACGTCACACCGATTGGCTATGCGAGCCAGTTCCAAGAACCGAGCTGGGTGAATGGCCCGGCGATCACCGCGATCGTTGAACGCGGTGGTACGGAATAAGGCCTCGGTGCCGAACGACCTTCCTAACTTCCGGCCACAACAAAACGCGCCGCGTTTCGACTTGGCGATGACTCGGTCACCGAACGCCACCGGAGACGCTCGAAATCGGATTCGCATGGGCCGGGGCTGTGAG
>JBGQLF010000911.1:0-5124 GCA_041499985.1 Gemmataceae bacterium | reverse complement strand
TTCATCATTCATCATTCATCATTCATCATTCATCGTTTTCTTATTCGCCGCCGATCCTACCTTCCCGCGCGGCCCGGGCTTCTACTTCAGCAGCACCAAGCTCCTCGTGCTGCTGCTCATTTACCTGTGCTGGATCCGCACCTCCTGGTGGGTGGCTCGCGACGCCCACGACCGAAAGCTGCCCACGGGCATCTGGAACGGATTGCTGTGCGGCAGCGGCTTGCTCGGCCTGTTCGTGGTTTGGCTGCTGCCCTGGTTCTGGATAGCCTTCGGCATCTTCCTGGCCTTGTATCTCGCCGCGGCCCTTGCCTATGTCAATGTCCGCAACGAACGCGTGCCGGCGAGCGCACGGGTTCTGACGGCGCGCCACTTCCAGGACTTGGCCGAACGCTATCTCAAGCTTCAGCTTGGCCGGAAGCACGCCCAGGAAGAAGAAGCGGGCCCGGTGATTCACTTCATCGGCAAGAGCTTTAACCAGAGCGAGGAAGATTCCCATCGCGTGGCTCGGGCCGCCAGTTCCCGCGGCTACCGGACCGCCAAGGAAATGGTCTACGAAGCGATCACGCGGCGTGCCACCGACATCCACCTCGAGCCGACCAAGGACGAAATGACTGTCCGCTGCCGCATCGACGGCATCTTGCAAGCGGTTCCGCCCATGACTCGGGCGATGGGCGATGCCGTGATCAACATCTTCAAAGTGCTCGGCGACCTGGACATCACCGAAAGGCGCAAGCCGCAGGATGGGAGCTTCTCCGCCAAGGTGGACGATCGCCTGGTCGATTTCCGCCTCGCCACGGCCGGCAGCGTCGTGGGCGAGAAGATGGTCATGCGCATTCTCGACAAGTCGCAGCAAATCATCAGCCTGAAGCAGTTGGGGATGCGGGAGCGCTTGCGCGAGCTGATTCATGACATCGTGCAGCAGCCGCACGGTATGCTCATCGTGTGCGGGCCGACCGGCGCCGGCAAAAGCACGACGCTGTACGCCTGCCTCAACGAGATCGACCGCTACCAGCGCAATGTCATCACGATCGAGAACCCAGTCGAATACCAGATCACCAATGTCACCCAAATCGAAGTGAACCCCAAGGCGGGCAAGACGTTTGCTTCGGAGCTACGCAGCATCTTGCGTCAGGACCCGGATGTAATCCTCATCGGGGAGGTTCGCGATCAAGAAACTGCCGAGATCGCCTGCCAGGCCGCGCAGACGGGCCACATGGTCTTCACGACCCTGCACGCCAACGATACGATCACCGCCCTGGCTCGGCTGATCGACCTGGGCGTGCAGCCCTTCATGGTTGCCAGCGCCGTCAGCGCCATCCTCGGCCAACGGTTGGTGCGCATCCTTTGTCCCAAGTGCAAGGTGCGCTACAAGCCCAACCCCGATCTGCTGCGCAAGGCCAATTTGCCGGCCGACAAGATCAAGTATTTCTTTCGACCCCCCGAAACGCCCGAAGAGGGGGTGGTGGATGAAGCCGGTGAGCCGGTGGCCTGCCCGCGCTGTGGTGGTACCGGTTACTATGGGCGTACCGGGATCTTCGAGCTGTTGCTGATTACCGACCCGATCCGCGAATTGATTCGCGACAACCCCAACCTGAACGCCATCCGCCAAGAAGCGCTCAAGAGCGGCATGAAGTATTAGCAGGAAGACGGCCTGCGGCAGGTGATCGAGGGAACGACGTCGGTTCAGGAATTGTTACGGGTGAGCAAGTAAGCCTTCGGGGGCGAGCGGGGGGCGTTCGCCAAGAGCTAGTGCAGGCTCAAAAGACCTGTTGTGCAGGGGAGGACTGGGTTCTTTACCGCGAAGCGGTTCGACAGCACAGCCCAGGGTCGCGCAGCGCACCCTGGGGTGGTGACCGCCGTACCCCGGTTCCACCCTGTAAGGGTGAGACAAGCAGTGTCGTCCCGGCCCGATTTGTGCCACCCTTACAGGGTGGCCTGAAGGGGGGCGGCCTCTTTCCCCAGGGTGCGCTGCGCGACCCTGGGCTGTGTTGTGGAACCGCTTCGCGGTAAAGAAGAGAGATTGTCCGTGCCAGCCTTTGTACAACGGGTCCCCTGATCCCGCACTAGGATGGATCACTATGCTTCTGGGTTTTCTGACGATCTTGATCATGCTCGCCGTCGGCTACGCCTATTGGCGCGAAGGCATTTTCACGGCAGCGGTCATGTGCTGCAATGTGTTCCTCGCCGGGCTGGTCGCGTTCAATTTCTGGGAACCGCTAGCCGACCTGATCGATCCGTACCTCCGCGGCACGTTCCTGCACGGCTACGAAGACGCGGCCTGCTTGATGACCCTGTTCTGCCTGACGCTCGGTCTTCTCCGGCTCATGACGAACAGCCTGGCGAGCACGCTGATCCCTTTCCCGTTCTGGCTCCACTACGGCGGCGGCCTGCTGTTCGGGCTGATCACCGGTTACCTGGTCTCCGGCTTCCTGGTGTGCCTGCTCCAGACGTTGCCCTGGCAGGAAAACTTCCTCTTCTTCGATCCGAAATATGAACCTGGGCCGGAACACCTCTTTCGCCGGGTGTTGCCGCCCGACCGTGTCTGGCTGGGATTGATGCACCGCGGTGGCGCCTACGCCTTTGCGAATCAAGTCGATGAAACGGTCCCCGACCCGCAGTCGCTGTACGAGAAGTACCTCACGTTTGACAAGTACGCGACGTTTGAGCTGCGCTATGCCCGCTTGCGCCGCTACCCCGACAGCGCCGAGACAACGCGGAAATACCTGGGCGAGTTCGACCAGCAGCTGCATCGGCGGTAGTCCCTAACTACGGACTAACTCTGCAAGAAGCGGCGCACTTCTTCGGCCACGCGAGCCGGCTGGGTTACGAAGGCCAGATGGCCGCAGCGGTTCAGCTGCACCAGCTTGGCGGACGCAATGCCTGTGCGCAGGGCATTCAAGCTGCGCTCAGAGACCAGCAGATCGCGTTCGCCGGCCAAGATCAGGGTTGGAACGCGAATGCGCTCCAGCCGTTCGGTCACGTCGAACTGTTCCACCAGATGAAAGCGGTGGGCCATGACGCTCTGATCGGTCTGCCAGCATTGCCGGGTGACGAACTCGAACAAGGGTCCCGGCTTCTGTCGGCCGCCGAAGAGGAGGTTGAAGAATTGATTGATAAAGGGGTTGTCCGCCGGCAGGGGATAACGTGACAGCACCAGCCCGGCCACGCGCTGCAACAGCCCCCGCTCGAAGCGGGCTCCCACCCCTTGGAGCGCCAGCGACCGCAGGCGGTGGGGGAAGCGAGCGGCGAACTCGACGGCCAATACGCCGCCGAACGAGACGCCGAGAAGGGCTGGAGATTCCAGATAGTGCCAATCGAGAAACTCGGCCAGGTCGCTCACCAGGTCCGGCAGGCCGAAGCGACGCCGCAAGGCGAAACAATCGTCCTCCCCGCGGAGCTGATAACTGATGACACGAAAATGTTCGGCCAGGAGCCGAGCCAGGGGACCGAGCAGCTCAAAGCCGCCCGCCAGACCGGGGACCAGCACCAAGGGCGGCCCGTCGCCCCATTCGCGATACTCCGCTGTGTAATGTTTGAGCTGAGCACATCCCGAACGCCCCGCCCCTGCACTGAACTCCGCGCCAAGAGCCGATAGCCACTCACCAGATGCCTTCACGCGCTGCCTCCGCCTGAGCCAACCAACTCGGGTCCAGTCCAGACAAACTACTCGTCGTACTTGGAATTCCCGCTAATCCCCTTACTGAAGGCACTCTTCATACCAAAGCGAGTCCGTCCGCAGAATTGCAAACGATTCCTGAGAGCCGCAGCGCAAGTGTTTTTTCCGCAACCAGCTAGGAGAACGCCCCAACCAACGCGTTTCTGCGCCTCCTGGCAAGACCGATCGGCTACCGCTAGCGATCCGGCGGTTTCGGCGCTCGGCGCCGAAACTTCGGCGCCAATTGGTAAACTTGGGAAAAATAGATGATGCTATACTCTCCAGAAAGAAGTGGATCGATGAGCCACCAACTCCAAGCTGTTCTTGCCCTGGCTCGTTGACCTTGCTCGCACGTGCCGTTAGAGTAGCCAACACGACGAAGGAGCCGAACAGGAAGAGGGAAAGAGCCGCTGGCTGGATGGATTTGGACAGAAGAACTTGTTCAGCAAGGATTTGTGCATCGGCGCCGAACTTTCGGCGCTTTGGCGAAGGACCGTGATGGCATGGCGTGGACTTTTTTCGCAACTTCGTGGCGCAAGCTCCTCCTCATCCTGGCGGGCATTCTGGTCTGCCTGTATGCGGTCAGCGTGTTGTGGTACGTGCAGTGGATTCCGGACATCGGCTTACGCTGTGCGTTTCATCCCACCGTCCAGTACACTTATCCCGATTACCCGCGCACTGATAATGGCCGATTCCGTGCTCCCGAGTCGGGAGATACGATTGTTCAGGTTGGGGATCGGCCCGTAAAGAGTTGGCTGGAGCTGCTCAAGGCCCTCGTGGCGTTGCGCGATACGATCCCGGTGTCCGTCAACAGCCTGGCCGAAGCCGAGGAACATCGCGCGACCTGCGTCCATCTGGACGGTGAGAAGCTAGTGCGGGTGGAGTTCCAACGACCGCTGGCGACCGATCAACCCCTTGCCTTTGCCTGCTGGTGCCGGGTCGGTCACTTGCCCCTGGAGGACCTGGCGCCGTCGATCTTGTGGTTCTTCCTCAAGGGCGGTCTCTTTTTGGTTGGGGCCCTGGTGTTCTGGAAGCGACCTGCGGATGTATCGGCGCGGCAATTCTTTCTGCTGTGCATCGTCACCCTCGGGGCCTACATGGGGGGCTATCACTGGTCGCGCATCAGCACGCAGCCGATCTTGTTGCTGGTTTTCATGGTCTGTGGCGTTCTCTTGCCGGCCGTGCTCCTGCACTTCTACCTGGTCTTCCCTCGGCCCAAGACCTTCCTCCAGCACCGCCCGGGCTGGACCTTGCTGGCGATCTATGTGCCGCCCGTGCTCTTCCTGATGGCCCTGGTGGGCAGCTATCTCAACGTGCTGTTGTTGGCCCGCGGTTATCGGCAAGGCAATGTCGATGACGCTTTGGCCACGCTGTTCGGCGTGATCTTCGTGTACCTGGGCGTAGCCACGGTCTGGTACCTGGCCAGCGTAGCCTGCCTGGTGCACAGCTATCGGACCGCGCACGATGGG
>JBGQLF010000910.1:0-5138 GCA_041499985.1 Gemmataceae bacterium | reverse complement strand
GCGGGGAAATACTTCCCCACGCATCCGGTCTGCTTCCCGGAGCATTACCATCGGCTGGTCGAGGTGAACATTGCCCAGGACGCCGAGTCGGTGACGTGCGAGCTGATCCTCGACTCGGGGCGGACGCTGACCGGCACGGTCCGGAAGCCGGACGGCCAACCGCTGGCCGGCACGCGCGTGAAGGGGTTGAGTTCCTACTACCGCGACGGCTACTGGGAGCATGAGCCGCTGCCAACGCCTGAGTTCACCGTGCTCGGCCTGAAGCCGGGACAGAAGCGGCTGCTGATGTTCCTGCACAAAGGTGAACGGCTGGCCGGCTCTCGTGTTATCGATGGGGAGGAGAAAGGCCCTGTGGCCGTCCAGCTCGCGCCGTGGGGCGCGGTCACCGGCCGGTTTGTACACCCCGATGGTAGGCAGCCATCCCCGACCGATCCCCTCTCCCTGCAAGCGGAGCAGCCAGACGGCCAAACCATCCGCTCCCCACACCCCACGGAGGAGTTCTCGGTAGACAAGAACGGCAAGTTCCGCATTGACGGTCTCGTACCCGGCTTGACCTACTGCCTGCTGATCTTGGTCAGGAACGGCAATATGTTCATCGGCACTCTCTCCGGGAAGTGGACGATCCAATCCGGCGAGACCAAGGACCTGGGCGACCTCGAGGTGAAGCTGAACGGGCAGGCGGCGGCGGAGGAGCGTCCGGCCGACGAATCGTTCACGTATCGGGGACGGGTTCTGGACCCGACTGGGAAGCCGTTGGCCGGGGCGAAACTGTACCTCGCCCGGCTCTCGTCCGAGCGAGCGACGACCGGAAGCGACGGCCGATTCGAGTTTACGGTGACCCGCAAGGAAGTCGTGCCTGCTGGGGCTGAGGTGCCTGCCGATGTCGATGTATTTTCTTCCCTCCAGGTCGTGGCGGTGGCCAAAGGCTATGGAGCCGATTGGACCGCGCCCCGGAAGCGTCCGGACGGGGAGATCACGCTGCGCCTGGTCCAGAACGACGTGACCATCGACGGACGAATTCTCGATCTCCAGGGGAAGGCCGTCGCCGGTGCCAAGGTCCAGGTCCTCCGCCTGGAAACCACGACGGAAGATGACTTGGCGCCTTTCCTCAAGGCTTGGCGCTCGCAAAGCGAAAATCTGGCCATCAACCAGTTGACCAAAATACTCTACGATCCTGCCGTCGCGGATTTGCCCAAGACCGTGACAACGGATGCCGATGGCCGCTTTCGCCTACCCGGCGCCGGTAAGGAGCGCATCGTGGTGCTGTCGATCGAGGCTCCGCAGATCGACCAGGCGACCTTCCGGGTCCTGCCCCGGACCGCAGAGGAAGTCAAAGCACTTGTCAAACCCTACACCGAAACCATGATGCGGAGAGGCCAGATCCCTCCGCCCACGATTTATGGTACTCGCTTCGACCATCTAGGGTTGCCGACCCCAACGATCGCGGGTGTCGTACGCGACCAGGAGACGGATAAGCCGATGACCGGTGTACGGATTTCGGGCCACACGGCGGAACCCTTCGGGGAGACCCATGTGGAAACGCACACGGACCAGCAGGGACGCTACCAGTTGCGCGGACTGCCCAAGGCCGGCAAGTACCGGCTCTACGCCTGGGCAGGCGACCTCAGTGTTTATATTCCAGGCTACAAGGAGGTCACCGGCGGTGAAGGCCTGGCGACCATGCAGGCGGATTTCGAGATGATCCGTGGCGTGGAAATCCGGGGCCTCGTCACGGATAAGATGACGGGGAAACCGGTGACCGTCGACGTCGTCTACACTCCCCTTCCTGGCAACCGCCACCCTGGGGCGGAGTATTTCCGGAACACGCACAAGCAGTGTGCAGGTCCGGGAATCGGCACGTTCCGCGAGATGGTGCCGCCGGGTCCGGGCATTTTCCGGGCCAGGGTCCGGGCCACGGACGGCAACTATACCTACACCCAGGTCCAACTCGATCCGGCAGACCAGGCCAAGACCGGTCGTGATAAATACCTGCTGCACACGTACAATGGTTATCGCCTAATCGATGTCGCCGCCGACGCCAAGTCCTTGACTCTCGATATTCAATTCGATCCGGGGCGTTCCGTGACCGGCACGGTTCTCGGGCCAGATGGCCAGCCGCTCACGGGGGCGATGGTGAGAGGCTTGACGTCGATTTGGCCGAAACCCACGGCTCTGAAGACGGCGACGTTCACCGCGGCGGCTCTCGATGCACGCGAATCCCGCCAACTGTTGTTCGTCCACCTGGAGCGGAAGCTGGCGGGCGAGTTGGTAGTCGGCCCAGATGAGAAGGACGGCGTGACCGTCCAACTGGAACCTTGGGCCACACTCACCGGCCGAATTCTCGACGAAGATGGTCAGCCTCTGGCAGGGGCGCGCATTCAGATAAGTATTCCCGACTCCATCTACTCTCTTCCCGCGACGTGGTGGATATCCCCGTCAGGAGAGGAAGTCAAAACAGATCGGGACGGGCGCTTTCGTGCGGAGGGACTGACCCCCGGCATGAAGCTGCGCTTGAGCGCCACGAGCGATCGAAAATTCCTGCGGCTCGCCGGCAGCGCAGATGGGAGGCGAGAGCTTTCGATTCGCGCTGGTGAGAACAAAGACCTGGGCGATCTCAAGAGCAAACTCGATTGAGCAGGGCATCCAGGGAGAACGGGCCATGCAGTTTCCATCGGTTGCCGGCAGCTCCGAGACGAACCAGGCGTGGGCGCCCTACAAGCCGGAGGAGGAGAGCCCCTGGAATCTTCGCCGGGTCGTCCACCTCCATCGCCGGGCCGGCTTCGCCGCCACCTGGGGCGAGATCCAACGCGACCTCACCGAAGGACCAAGGGCAAGCATCGACCGTGTGCTGAGCGGGAAAACAGCCAAGGACGGCGTACCGGAGAACTTCGAGGCAACGGCTCGGCTGCTGGGCGAGTCGGCCGCCAGCTCGCGCGACCCGGGCCGGCTGAAGGCGTGGTGGATCTACCGCATGCTGTTCGGGCCGGACCCGCTCACCGAGAGGTTGGTGCTGCTGTGGCACAACCACTTCGCCACCAGCAACCTCAAGGTCCAGAACTTGGAGCAAATGCGACGGCAGAACGAAATCTTTCGCGAACATGCCCAGGCACCGTTCGGTCAGCTGCTCCATACGGTTGTCCATGACCCGGCCTTGCTCGTCTGGCTCGATGCCCCGGCCAACCGCAAGGGCCATCCGAACGAAAACCTGGCCCGGGAGCTGATGGAACTCTTCACGCTCGGCATCGGCAATTACACCGAAGCCGATGTCCAGTCCGCCGCCCGCGCCCTGACCGGCTGGACCGTGACCGACGACGCCTTCCACGAAGTGCCCATCCGCCACGACGACGGCGAGAAGACAATCCTCGACCGCAAAGGCCCCTGGAAGGGCGATGACCTGCTCAACATCGTGCTGGAACACCCCGCCACCGCCGACCGCCTGGTATTTCGCATTTGCGAACTCTTCATGGGCGAGAAAGCCGTGGACGCCGCTGCCCGCGGAGCCTTGGCGACGGGTCTGCGGCAGCACAACCTCGACATCGGCTGGGCCGTTGAAACCGTGCTCCGCTCGCAAGCGTTCTTCGCCAACGCCAATCTTGGGACGCGCGTGGTCGGCCCGGTGGAGTACATACTCGGCGCGGCGCGGGCCCTGGAGCTTTTCGAGCCGCCGTCGAGCACGCTGGTGTTGGCCGAGTGGGCCGGGCGGCTGGGGCAAGACCTGTTCTATCCGCCCAACGTCGGCGGCTGGCCGGGTGGCCGAGCGTGGCTGACGACGCGGTCGGTGATTGGCCGAGCCAACTACGCGGCCGCTCTGATCGAGGGCCGGCGTGTTGGCCGTCCAGGGCCGATGGACGCCCTTGCCCTGGCCAAGCGCCACGGCGAGGAGGACGTCCTCGCCTTCTACACGCGGCTGCTGCTCGGTACGGAACCGACGACCGCCTGGCGCGATCGGCTGACGACGGCGCTCGATGCGAAACTCGAGGATGCAGGTGAAAGGGCCCGCCGCCTTGTCGGGTTGATCCTGGCTTTGCCGGAGGCACAGCTGGCCTGAACTCATTTGGATGAGCCCGATCATTTGGATGAGCCCGACGCGCCAGCGAGGAATGCGGGTATCCCTCGCTGGCGCGTCGGGCTCATGTGATGATCAACCAAGGACCAATTTGGGAGGCTTCCATGACTCTGACACGCCGCGACTTCCTCAAGACTTCGACGCTGCTCGCCTTGACTCCCACAATCCCCAGTTTCCTGGCCCAGACGGCCCGCGCCGCCGAACCACAGCGCGACGGCCGCGTCCTCGTTGTCGTGCAGCTCGACGGCGGCAACGACGGCATCAACACCGTCGTCCCCTTCGCCGACGAGGCGTATACGAAATACCGCAAGACCCTCCGCCTGCCGATGGATCGCATTATCAAAATCAACGACCACGTCGGCCTGCACCCGTCGCTGGGCGAGTTCGACAAGCTGTTGCAGGCCGGCCAGCTGGCTGTCGTCCAGGGTGTCGGCTACCCGAATCCCAACCGTTCCCACTTTCGCTCGATGGACATCTGGCACTCGGCCCGGCTCGATCCGGAGGAGCACAAGAACCTGGGTTGGCTGGGCCGGGCGCTGGACGAGGGGCCGCAGCGGACGGCTGGCGCTCCGGCGTTCTTCGTCGGCTCGGGGCCGCCGCCGGTGGCGCTTCGCGGCCGGCGAGCCGTGGCGTCGGCGATCGAGCGCGCGGAGGACTTCGCTCTGGACACGGGCGCGGACCCACGGCGCGCCCTCACCGCGACCGAGCCGCCCGACGACCTGGCCGCCTTTGTCCGCCGCAGCATGCTCGACGCCTACGGCACGGCCGATCGCCTGGCCGAGGCGGCCCGGGCCAAGAGTGGCGACGAGCGCTACCCCGGCACCGCTCTGGCGACGCATCTGGAGTTGGTTGCTCGGCTGATCAAGGCTGGCCTGGAAACGCGCGTCTATTACACCACCCAGGGAGGCTACGACACGCACAGCGCCCAGGTGCAGACGCATCGCGGGTTGCTGTTCGAGCTGGCCAGCGCCGTCAAGGCATTCCTCGATGACCTGGCCACGGCCAAGTTAGCCGACCGCGTGGCCGTGCTGCTCTTCAGCGAGTTTGGCCGGACGGTGAAGGAAAACGGCTC
>JBGQLF010000909.1:0-5144 GCA_041499985.1 Gemmataceae bacterium | reverse complement strand
CTCAAATTCATGATCCGGGCCATCCTGCTCTCCAACGCCTATCAGCTCAGCGGTGCCGGCGGCCAGGCCGAGCCGAGCCAGCCACGCCTGTTCAGCCGGATGGCCCTCAAAAGTTTGACGCCCGAGCAGCTGTTCGACAGCCTGACCCAGGCGACCGGCTACCGGCCACCCGCGCCTGCCGGAGCGCGCCGCCCGAGCGCTGGCAGCGCACGCCAGGCGTTTCTGGCTCGCTTCCCGCGCAGCGAGCATCGGACCGACGTCGCTACTTCGATCCCTCAGGCCCTGGCCCTGATGAATGGCTCGCTCATCGCCAACGTGACCAACCTGGAACGCAGCACGACGCTGAGCGCCGTGCTCAACGCTCCCTTCCTGGACACCGCGGAGCGGATCGAGACGCTCTTCCTGGCCACGCTGTCGCGCAAGCCCCGCCCCGAGGAGGCCGAGCGGCTGGCCAAGTATATCACGAGCGGCGGTTCGTCCGGAGATACCCAGGAAGCTTTGGCCGATGTCTTCTGGGTGCTCCTCAACAGCGGCGAGTTCCTCTTCAATCATTGACGCTCCTTGATAGCCAATCAGACCCGGAGTCTTTCCCATGGCACGCACGGGTTCTTTCGACCGCTTTCCGGATCGCAGATTGACGCGGCGCGACTGGCTGCGCCTGAGCGCGGCGGGGGTGACCGGCATCTCGCTGTCGGGCTGGTTGGAGGTGCTGGCGCGGGCCACGGCAGCGGATCCGCAGCGCAAACGGGCTTGCATCCTGTTGTGGATGAGCGGCGGGCCCAGCCAGACGGATACCTTTGATCTCAAGCCCGGTCACGCCAACGGCGGCCCTTACCAGGAAGCTGTAACCAGCGTGCCAGGCATTCGCATCAGCGAGCACTTGCCCAAGCTCGCCCGGCAGATGAATCACCTGGCCATCCTGCGTTCCATGAAGACTCGCGAAGGGGATCATGGGCGGGCCACTTACCACCTGCGTACCGGTTACCTGCCCCAGGGACCGATCCACTATCCGCCCCTCGGTGCGCTACTGGCCAAGGAACTGGGCAACGCCGACGCCGCGTTGCCGAATTTCATCAGCATTGCTCCCGCCCGTGTGGTCAACCCGCTCACCTATGGAGCCGGCTTCCTCGGCCCGCAGTATGCACCGCTGCTGGTAGGCAGTGGCAGCGACACGGATCGGCCTCGGCGAGATGACCCCTCCTTGAAAGTCCAAGATCTGGCCCTGGCCGACGGCATCCGTCCGGCACGGGCCGACGCCCGGACCGAGCTGCTGCGCGGCTTCGAGCAGGATTTTGTGACGCGCTATCCGGGCGAATCGTCGCGTGGCCATCAGGCAGCGTACGAGCGGGCCGTCAAGCTGATGCGTACGTCGGCGGCCCAGGCGTTCAACCTGGACGAGGAGTCGAGCGCGTTACGCGATGCCTATGGCCGGAATCTCTTCGGGCAAGGCTGCCTGCTGGCGCGCCGGCTGGTCGAACGCGGCGTGCCGTTTGTGGAAGTCACGCTCGGCGGCTGGGATACGCATATCGAGAATTTTGACCTGGTTCGTCCGCTCAGCCAGACCCTCGACGCCGCCTGGGCCACGCTCTTGAGCGACTTGCAGACGCAAGGCCTGCTCGACTCTACCCTGGTCGTCTGGATGGGTGAGTTTGGCCGCACACCCCAGATCAACGGCCAGCGCGGGCGGGACCACTTCCCCAACGCCTGGACGACGGTCTTGGCCGGCGGCGGCATCAAGGGAGGCCAGGTGGTTGGCCGGACCAGTGCCGACGGTACGACCGTGGAAGAGCGGCCCATTCCCGTGCCCAACTTCCTCGCCACGATTTGCCGTGCCCTGGGCGTCGATCCCGCCAAGCAGAACATGTCGAATGTCGGCCGGCCGATCCGCATCGCCGATGCCGGTGCCCAAGCGATCGAGGAGGTGCTGGCATGAAAGCCTTGCTGGGGCTGGCCTGCGGCGTGCTGGCCGGCCTCGGGGCGGCTCTGCTGGGAGCGGCCGATCAACCGCCGTTGCCTCCTGGCACCGCCCAGGATGTCCTGTTCCTCGGCGATAGCCGGCCGATGTTGCTGCGCGTGCACCTACAAGTCGAGGGCCGGCCGTTCCGAGATGTCTGGGAGGAGTATCTCCAGAAGTTGTTTGCGGACCTCGATCGCGATGGGAACGGCTCCCTGAGTCCAGCGGAGGCGGCGCGCGTTCCCAGCGGAGAGTTCCTCCTGGCGCTCTTTCAAGGAGAACTCAACGACGACACCGCGACGGCCACCGTTCCCTTCGCCGCCCTGGACGCCAACCACGATGGCAAGGTTACGCGCCAGGAGCTGAGTGCGTATTATCGCCGCGTGGGACTGGATGCCCTGCTCCTCCAGACCGTATCTCGGCGGGCCGACTCGGATGGCGTGACCGAAGCTCTGTTCCGCCTCCTGGACCGCAACCGCGATGGCAAGCTCGACATGCATGAGTTGGCGGGCGCCGCCAAGGCATTGCACCAGGTCGATCTGGATGAAGACGAGTATATTACTCCAGAAGAATTACTCCGGCGCCGTCCTGCCCAAGCCACGGCAGCGCAGAAGAACCTCCGGGCCCTGGCGGCGGTGCCAGGGAATCTCGGCTTCTGGCTGGTGCATCCAGGGGAGTCGGCCACACCCCTGGCACAAGCCATCCTCCAGCGCTACGACCGCGATGGCGATGGCCGACTCAGCCCGGCGGAAATCGGCCTCGACCCGGCTGGGTTCGCTGCGCTCGACGCCGATCGCAACGGCACTCTGGATGCCCAGGAGCTGACACAGTTCCTCACCCGCTCGTCCGATCTGCAAGTGCTCCTCCGTGTGGATGCACCGCCTTCCGCCCAACGGGGAAACGCGGTGCCCCTGCCTTCGGCCCAGCTCTTGAACTCCGGGCAACGGCCGTTGCCATCAGCCCCGAGTGTACAGCCGACCGCGCAGAACGCACTGGCTGTTCCACTTGGCAATGCCTTGGTCGAATGGCGCATCCGTACCACCGCGGCGGGTAACTTCCTGAGCTTGCGGCAGTTCTACTTGCAGCGCTTCCAGGTAGCTGATGGGGAGCGAAGAGGGTTTCTCGAACGCCGCCAGGTGGATCCGTCGTCCTATCTGAACGGCTTGTTCGCCCTCGCCGACCGGGATGGCGACGGCAAGCTAAGCGCCGCCGAGCTGTCGGCCTTTCTCGATCTGCACGCCCAGGGCGCGCGCAGTTTCACAACGCTGACGGTTGTGGATCAGAGTTTGGCCTTGTTCGAGTTGCTCGATACCGACCGGGATGGCCGGCTTTCGCTGCGCGAATTGTCCAACGCCTGGGCACGCTTGCGCGGCTATGATCGCAACGGCGATGGAGCCATCTCGCGTGAGGAACTGCCGCGGCAGTATCAGCTCTGGCTGGCCCGGGGTTGGTCCCAACCCAATCGGCCAGCGCTCCAGCCCGAAACGGCCCGCAAGGACGGCGTGCCACGGGGCCCGCTCTGGTTTCGCAAGATGGATGTGAACGGCGATGGCGAAGTCTCACGCCGCGAGTTTCTCGGCACCGAGGAAGCGTTCCGCCGCATCGATACCGATGGCAACGGCTTGATCAGCGTGGAGGAAGCCGAGCGTGCCGATGCGGCGCTCCAGGAAAAGAAAGGCCGTCCGCCTGGCTCGGACCGACGCTAACCATACCGAAATGGGCCGATCCCGGCCATTCACCCGTAGGAGATGTGCATGCTCTGGCTTCGTTCCGTGTTTGTGCTGCTCGTCTGTTCGAGCGTGTCGTGGGCAGCCGATTGGCCGCAGTGGCTTGGACTGAATCGCGATGGCACCACGACCGAGAAGGTCCAGCCGTGGCAGGATCCGCCCAAGACGCTGTGGCGGGTTCCCGTCGGCGATGGCTTCGCCGTCCCGGTTATCGCCGAGGGCCGGGTGTTCGTGCACGCCCGCGTTCCGGACCAGGACGCGGAGGAAGTGATCGCGCTCGATGCTCAGACCGGTAAGCAGCTCTGGCGCCAGCCGTATCCGCGGGCACCGTATAGCAACCTCATTGGCACCGGACCACGGGCGACTCCCAGCGTGGTGCTGGGCCGGGTCTATACGTTTGGCATCACCGGCCTGTTGAGCTGCTACGAGGCGGCCAGCGGCAAACAGCTCTGGCAAGTGGACGTCTACAAGAAGCTGGGAGTAAACCAGCCGCGCTTCGGCGTCTGCTGCTCGCCGTTGGTCGTGGGCAACCGTGTGCTGGTCAGCGTGGGCGGAGCAGGCAGTGCCGTCGCTGCCTTTGACACCGATACCGGTGACGTGGCGTGGAAAGCTTTGGACGGCCCGATCAGTGTGGCGTCGCCGGTCCTCTTCACCAACAAGGCGAAGCAAGGCAAGGCCTCTCTCGAAGCCATCTTCGTGGACGGTCAGGGACTGGCCGCCCTGAACCCGTTCGATGGCACGCTTTCCTGGGAATTCGCCCTTTCCGACCAACCGTTAGGAACGGCCCCTTCTCCCATCGTGGCCGGCAATCTGCTCTTGACCAGCTCCACCAACACGGGCGGGGTCGGGGTGAAGCTGGCCGTCGAGGACAGCCGGATGACGGCTGCGCGTGCCTGGAAGAACGCCGACCTGACCGGCTACTTCGCCACGCCGGTGGTAGCCGATGCGGATTACTTCTACATGGTGACGACGGTAACCCTGCCGCAGCCGACGGCCACGTTGCGCTGCGTCGAGGTCCACAGCGGCAAGGAAGCGTGGAGCCAGCCCAAGGTTGGTTTCTTCCATGCCGGTCTGCTGCGCACCGGCAACAACAAGCTACTGCTGCTGGATGATACCGGGAGTCTGAAGCTGCTGGAGCATGACCCGAAGGGCTATCGCGAGCTAGCGCGGGCGCCGGTCTGCGGCCCGACGTTCGTCACCCCGGCCCTGGCCAACGGCCGGCTTTATGTGCGCGATAACAAGGCGGTGGTTTGTCTGCAATTGGCAGACTAAAGAGAGCAGGCTCCGATTCATGGTCAGCCAGAAGTAGATTTTTGTACAAACTCGGCAGGCTCCGGATACAATCGTGGCCATCGGGGTATTGTGAGCCCGACGCGCCAGCGAGGAATGCAACGCGCTCCTCGCTAGCGCGTCGGGCTCACTCATAAATTGGAGTACATTCATCGGGTCGTGCGTGGCCTGGT
>JBGQLF010000908.1:0-5148 GCA_041499985.1 Gemmataceae bacterium | reverse complement strand
TGGGGATGCGGAATCACTTGGCAGCTACTATTGTCTTCGCCCAGCTGCATTTGGGCAATCCTGGGGTACAGGAGGGTGATTACTCGGACGGACTCCTAGTCCGCATCCTCGACGGCGAACTCCGGCTGATCACGCCGACCGACCCCGAGGGCAAGGGAGGAGACGGCGATTCCTCGTCTCACCTCGCGTCGGGTCAGCGGTACTACCAGCTAACGCACGACTACCTGGTCCACTCGCTGCGGGACTGGCTGACGCGCAAGCAGCGGGAGACGCGGCGCGGCCGGGCCGAACTGCGGCTCGCCGAGCGGGCCGCCCTGTGGAACAGCAAGCGGGAGAATCGGTTCCTGCCCGCCTGGTGGGAGTGGCTGACCATCCGCCTGTGGACCCGCCGGCACGACTGGACCGCGCCGCAGCGGCAGCTGATGCGCCGGGCGGCCCGCTACCATGCCTTGCGCGGCTTGGTGCTGGCGGCCATGGTGGCGTTGGTAGGCTGGATCGGTTTCGAGGTTCGCGGTGGGTCACGGGCCGAGGCCCTCCTCGTGCTGCTGCGCGCAGCCGAGACGCCGGACGTGCCACTGATCGTTGCCGAGCTGGAACCGTACCGTCGCTGGGCCAACCCCGTGCTGGCGCGGATGGCCGCCCCGGACGCTGACCCGAAAGTCCGCCTGCACGCCAGCCTGGCCCTACTACCGGTGGACCCCGGCCAAGTGGACTACCTATACGAGCGGCTGCTCCACGCCGAAGCCCACGAAGTACCCGTCCTCCGACAAGCGTTGCTCGCGCACCAGCACGCATTGACCGAGCGTCTGTGGGCGGTGCTGGAGGATGGGGGAAACGACCGGGGCCAACGCTTCCGGGCGGCCTGTGCGTTGGCGGCGTACGCGCCGGAAGATAGTCGGTGGGAGAAGGTCGGAGGTGCTGTGGCGGCGGAACTGGCCACCCAGAAAGCGCTGGTGGCCGACAAGTGGGTCGCTGTGTTGCGCCCGGTGCGGACCAAGCTCCTCGCTCCTCTGTCCTCCATTTTCCGAGACGCCAAGCGCCGGGAAACGGAGCGGTCTCTGGCCACCGACATTCTCGCTGATTACGCTGCCGAGCAGTCGCCGGTTTTGGCCGATCTGCTCCTGGATGCTGACGAGAAGCAGTTCGCCGTGCTGTATGGGAAACTCAAGGAACATGGAGATCAGGGGCGGATTTTGCTGCTCCGTGAGGTGGACAAGCAGCTGCCTCCTGATGCCCAGGAGGACGCCAAGGAACAGCTGGCCAAGCGGCGAGCGAATGCAGCTGTGGCCTTGCTGAGGATGGATCGCGACGAAAAGGTCTGGCCGTTGCTCAGACACCGCCCCGACCCGAGGGTGCGGAGCTACCTGATCCATCGCCTCGGCCCGATGGGTACCGACGCCAGAACCGTGGTTCAGCGCCTCGAAGAGGAACTGGATGTGACGATTCGGCGGGCCTTGGTGTTGAGTTTGGGGGAGTTTGGAGACGAAGCACTTGCACCGCCTGAGCGCGATGTGTTGCTGGACAAGCTGCGGAATTGGTACCGCCATGATCCCGATCCCGGTTTGCATGCAGCGGCAGAGTGGTTGTTGCGGCACTGGAAGCAAGACCAATGGCTCAAGCAGGTAGACGATGAGTGGGCGAAGGACAAGCCGCAGCGGGAGCAGAGACTCGAACGCATCCGGCAGGAGTTGGCGAAGGAGAAGGGCACTGCGAAGCCGCAATGGTACGTCAACGGGCAGGGCCAAACGATGGTGATCATTCCTGGGCCGGTGGAGTTCCAGATGGGATCGCCGTCCGACGAAGCAGGGAGGACCGAAGCAGGGAGGTATGAGAATGAGACGTTGCACCTCCAGCGGATCGGGCGCACGTTCGCCATGGCCGCCAAGCCGGTGACGTGGGAGCAATTCCTGCGGTTCCGCAAGGACCACTCTTTGCAGGCCCAGGTCCCAGCGGTCGACGATTGCCCGGTGACTGGCACGAGTTGGTATGATGCGGCGGCGTATTGCAACTGGTTGAGTGCCCACGAAGGTATTGGCCAAGACCAGTGGTGCTACGAACCGAACGCTCAAGGGCAGTATGCCCAGGGGATGAAGCTGAAGGCGAATTATCTGCGCCTGACGGGGTATCGGTTGCCCACGGAAGCGGAGTGGGAGTACGCGTGCCGGGCGGGAGCGGTGACGAGCCGGCATTACGGCGAGTCCGCGGAACTGCTGGGGAAGTACGGCTGGTACTCGGCTAACTCTGGCGACCGTAATTCGCCGGTGGGGAGCCTCAAGCCGAATGATTTTGGGTTATTTGACATGCACGGCAATGTCTGGTGCTGGGTCCAAGAGAGCGCTAAGAATTATGCCCAGCGCCGAGACGGGAAAGCATTAGAGGATAATGAAGATATACAAGATGTTAATATTGAGAAACTCCGTCCCACCCGTGGCGGCGCGTTCCCCGGCGATCCGCGGTTCCTGCGCTCTGCCGAGCGCGTCGCCAATTACGGGCCGGCGCACCAAAGCCTCGTCATCGGGTTTCGCCCGGCGAGGACTTTCCGCTGAGCGGCTTTACCGCTTTACAACTTACAAGAGCATAAAATGCGCCCCTGCCCACGGAACCACCGGTTCGTCCTCGGCGTGGCGGGTCCGGACAGCGTCAGCCGACCGCCCCTCGTAGGCATCAACTTCCACCCCCGAATCCAAGGAACCCTTTCAGATCTCTTGGTCAAACCGTAGGCGCCAGGCTCCTCCCCTACCAATCGCGCAGGCTCGGCCTCACGGCAACGCCGGATCTGGCGAACGGGGATCAGGGCATCGGGCGACGACCTTGCAGGTACACCGCCGGCCGCAGGATGAGGATGCCCGCAATGGTCTGGCCCAGGTAGGCACCGAAGTGTTTCAGATCACCTGTCAGCAGGTGGGTCGCCTGAGCGTAGAGTGCGGCCAGAAAGATCGGTTGATCCTTGGAGGGCAGTTGCATGCCGGCGGGCAGCGTCAGGCCAGGTGGAGGATCGGGAACCTGGGTGACGCCGGCGAGCAGCGCCGCCAGATCGGGAAGCCGGGCCGGCCGCTTCTGCGCGAGGGCATCCTGGGCTTCCCGGATCGCCAGAGCGGAGGTCAGGAGTTCAGTATCGGCGAGCTGCCACAGGGCCCGGATCGGGTTGGCGGGCTGATAAGCCGCGGAAAAGAGGACATTGGCGTCCAGGAACGGCCGGTCCACGGGTCAGACTCCCGGAGGCTTTTCGTGCGGGATCTGGTCGGGGTCAAGGCCCAGTGCCCGGACTTCCTCCCGCGCCTCGGCGTAGCCGTCCGCGCCAACTGCGTTGTTGAGGAGAAACTCCGCGACCCGCTCCGGCGTGTACTCTTCGATCTCGTACCGAGGCTCCACCTTCGAGAGGTCAATCGGCTCACCGCGCGCCTTGATCTTGCCTGGTTCCGGTCCCATATGGATTCCTCCTCTGCCCAGTCGATGGGCAACGGTTATCGGTGTAGCATAACCCGAAGGGGCCGATCCCGGAAGTCCGGCACTCTCCAGATCGGCCGGGCGTCTCCCTTCACCGTGGCTGCAATCTGCTGGCTTTCGCGCCGGTCTCCCGTCACAATAGCCCCTACTTGCCGGCACGCCACGTTGCAAGACGAAGGCAAAGGAGGCGGTCTCGGTGTGGGTCGCCGGGAAGCCGGCAGGCAACCGCTGATCGTGCATCCAGGAGGTATCCATGCAATTGCGAAAGTCGATCGTAGGACTCATGCTGTGCGGGCTGGTCTGTCTGCAAGGGCAGCCGGTCCGTGCCGAGGTCAAGCCGCACGCTCTCATCACTGAGGGGGTGGTGCTCCAGCAAGGCATGAAAGTGCCCCTGTGGGGAACCGCCGCGGACGGCGAGAAAGTAACGGTTCGTTTCCAGGGCCAAGAAGTCGCGACGACCGCGCAAAACGGCCAGTGGCGCGTTGAGCTGGCCCCGCTCAAGTCGGGCGGCCCCTTTGAGATGACCATCGCCGGCACGAACACGATCCAGCTCAAGAACGTGCTGGTGGGCGAGGTCTGGGTAGCCAGTGGCCAGTCGAATATGGAAATGTCGATCCGTAGCAGCGCCGATCAAGAGCGGAACATCGCCAACTCGAAGAACCCGATGATCCGTTTGTTCACCGTGCCCAAGACCGCCAGGGGCACGCCTCAAAGTGACGTCCTGGGAAGCTGGAAGGAATGTGGTCCGGAAGCGATACCCAATTTCTCCGCGGTGGCCTATTTCTTCGGCCGCGATCTCCAGAAGGCCCTGCAAGTTCCTGTCGGCCTGATCCACACGTCCTGGGGTGGCACACCCGCGGAGGCCTGGACGAGTCGGGCCGCCCTGGAAGCCCAGCCGCAGCTGCGCGGCCTGGTGCAGAAGTATGACCAGGCCCTGAAGCAGTTCAGCACCAATAAGGACCAGGTGCTCGCCAAACACAAGGAAGCGGTCGAGAAGGCCAAGGCGGAAGGCAAGCAGCCGCCGCGCGCTCCGCAGGAGCCGTCGACGAGTCCCAACAGCCCGGCCACACTGTACAACGGCATGATCGTGTCGCTCCAGCCCTACGCCATTCGCGGGGCCATCTGGTATCAGGGCGAGTCCAACGCCGGCCGGGCGTACGAATACCGGACTCTGTTTCCGACCATGATCAAGAACTGGCGGGAAACCTGGAAACAGGGCGACTTCCCGTTCCTGTTTGTGCAACTTGCCCCGTTCATGAGGATCGAAGCCGAACCCAAGGAAAGCCAATGGGCCGAGCTGCGCGAGGCGCAACTGCTCACTGCCCTGACTGTGCCGAGCACGGCGATGGCGGTCATCACCGACGTCGGCGACGAGAAGGACATCCACCCCAAGCAGAAGGAGCCGGTGGGCGCCCGCCTGGCACTGGCCGCACAGGCGCTGGCCTACCATCAGAACATCGTCTCTTCGGGGCCGATTTACTCGTCGATGAAGTTCGATGGGAACAAGGCGATCCTCAGCTTCAAGCACGTCGGCGGCGGTCTCGTGGCCAAGGGCGGGCCGTTGCAGGGCTTCACGATCGCGGGCGAGGACCACAAGTTCGTCAAGGCCGAGGCCCAGATCCAGGATGACAAGATTGTCGTGTGGAGTCCAACCGTGAACCAGCCCGCCGCGGTGCGCTTCGGCTGGGCCAACTACCCGGT
>JBGQLF010000907.1:0-5160 GCA_041499985.1 Gemmataceae bacterium | reverse complement strand
AGCCGCTTTGTCACCGTGTCACCGTGTCACCTTCTTCGCCCTGGATGCTCGATGCGCCGCTATCCCGCTGGATATCTGCTATCAACCCGGCACCCTTGGCCGTGCCTGCTGTTTCTGTTGCCTCTCTTGCTGGCTTACGAGGTCGGTGTGCTTTGCCTGGGCGGCGCACATGCCGATGCCTTGCGCAACGGAGCCGATTCGTGGCTCCGCTGGCTCCTGGATGGGTTTGGCTTCTCGCAGCTCTATGTGCCGCCAGCGCTTATCGTCGTGGTCTTCCTGGTCTGGAGCTGGTGGCGGCGGTGGGATCGGCCGTACGACTGCACGGGCATTTGGATCGGCATGATCATCGAGAGTGCCGCCTTCGCCGTCGGTTTATGGGGCTTGAGCCGCGGCCTGGGACCCTTTCTCGATCGGCTCGGCATTCGCCTCAGCTATGCGCCGTCGACCGAAACGACCCTGGGTCAAGTCATCACCTTCGTGGGCGCGGGCATCTATGAAGAAGTGCTCTTTCGCCTGATTCTCTTCAGCGGTTTGATCTGGCTGATGCGCCACGTGCAGTTTTCGGCGTTCAAGGCGGTGCCGCTGGCGGCGTTGGCCTCTGCAATGATCTTCTCGGCGGCCCATCACGTGGGTCCGTTTGGCGAAGCATTTGATAGCTACGTGTTTCTCTTCCGCACGCTGGCGGGATTGTATTTCGCCTTGCTGTATCAGCTGCGTGGCTTCGGCATCGCGGTGGGTACGCATGCGGCGTATGACGTGCTGGTTGGGGTGTTGATTACCTGACGGCGCGGGGACTCTGCACGCCCTGTTCATACCCTGAAATCTCCATGGAAATCAGCGGAACCTCTGGTTAGCCTTCTTCAGCATTCATGATCCGGTTGCGAGTGTCTGCTCTTGCGTGCCCCTGAGGACGGTCTTCCCCAGAACCGCTAGTAGGAGTATCGTGCATTGCTTTGTCCCTCCGGGGACCCGGCAACGCATGGAGGCGGCAACACAACACAACTCAATCCTAGCGGCACTTGCTTTCGCCCCCTCCATCACCAAGCCGTTGCGGCTTGATACTCTTGATACGATCATTCGCGTGCCCATTGCGTTCGCCATATAACAGATGCAATAATCGCCGCGGTTTTTAGCCTGTTTCAACAGAGGCCGCGAAACCATGCCGTACACCAGTCCCAATACTCCGGTCCCGGACGACTACTCGGACCGGATCAAGCGTAGGCGTGGCCGCTTGGGGATCACGCAGCAGGCCTTGGCTGATCGGTTGGGCATTTCCTTTGCGCCAGTCAACCGTTGGGAAAACGGCCAGACGAAACCGTCGCGGATCTCTTGGGCCCAGATCGAGAAACTGATTTCTCCTCTCAACCACGGGGCGATTCTCAGTGCCGCAACCACCGACTAGGAGATCCGAGCGATGGCACGAAAAGGAAATCCTCTGGAGAGCAACCCTCTCTTCGGTAAGCTCCCGTTCGAGTTGTCGGAGAACCTACGCACGCTCAACCCTTGGTGGGTTGGCCGCCCTGGTCCCGATTTGCCCAGCTTTCGCCGGTGGGCGTTTGAACGGCTCTTGCGGCTCGTCCGCCAGGGGATCACACCCGCCGCCGTGCTGCGGGGGCCGCGTCGCGTGGGCAAGACTGTCCTTCTTCGACAGATCATCGAATCCTTACTGGCTGAGGGAATTGAGTCCAAGCGTATCCTCTACGTCCCGTTTGACGAACTCCCCGCGCTGCGAAACATTCTGGAACCCGTGCTGGCAATCTCGCGGTGGTACGAAGAGAATGTCTTGGGCAAGACATTCAACGAAACGGGCAAGCAGGGCCGACCGGCGTTCCTGTTCTTCGACGAGGTCCAAAACCTTGACGCCTGGGCGCCGCAAATCAAGAACCTGGTGGACAACCATACGGTCCGCACGCTGGTTACAGGAAGCTCGTCGTTGCGGATCGAAGCTGGCAGGGACAGCCTGGCGGGACGGATTACCACGCTCGATCTGGGGCCTCTCCTGCTTCGGGAGATCGCTCAGCTCCGTTTTGGACATGCTGAGTCCCCTTGCTGGACCGACAACGGGCTTGACTCGATCGTCCATCCGGAATTCTGGCATGCCGCTGTCGCTCAAGCCAACCGAGCCGCGGGCATACGTCATCAGGCCTTTCGAGCCCTGTCCGAACGCGGGGCTTACCCCATTGCCCAGGAGCGACACAACACCCCCTGGCACGAGCTAACCGATTACTTGAACGAAACCGTCATCCAGCGCGCCATTCAACACGATCTGCGCCTGGGGCCGCGGGGCCAGAAGCGGGACGAAAAGTTGCTCGAAGAAGTGTTCCGCCTAAGCTGCCGCTATGCGGGACAAACCCCGGGCCAGAACGTATTTGTGCCCGAGATCCAGCAAGCCCTGGGGGGCAACATCGGCTGGAATCGGATCCTAAACTACCTCCGCTTCCTGGACGGGACTTTGCTGATCCGCCTGATTCCGCCACTGGAGCTGCGCCTCAAGAGGAAGAAGTCGCCACCCAAGATCTGTCTGTGTGACCACGCCCTGCGTGCCAGCTGGCTTCAGGAGATGGTCCCCTTGGATCCCGAAGGGTTGGCGGTTGAGCCGCACCTAGTGGACCTTGCCGGCCATCTTGCCGAGAGCGTGCTGGGTTACTACCTGGCTTCGATACCCGGCCTGGACGTGGCCCACTTTCCCCTGCGCGCCGCCGAGCCAGAGGTGGACTTCGTCCTGACCGTCGGTACCCGCCGCCTTCCCATCGAAGTCAAGTACCGCAACCGCGTCGACGTCCACCAAGATACGCTTGGCTTGCGGGCCTTCCTGGAGAAAACGGTCTACAATGCGCCGTTCGGCCTCTTGGTGACCCTGCGGGACAACGTCGCCGTCACCGACCGGCGAATCATACCTCTTTCGTTGTCCACGCTGTTATGGATGAGATAGATGCCCTGTCCGACCAACCCCGCCTCATCGAGTTCGCTTCCCCCCACTAATAACTCGGCTAACAACTGCTGACAGGGGAGAAACGTTGTCGGTTCCTGCGGGTTTTGGCTTGCACCGGCTCCCGATGCGCGCGACGATCACGGGCACTCCTGGCAGCAGAGGAAACGTCATGCGGCGCAGGGCCAACCGCTGGTGGAGGTACGCCCGGGCCTGGCGGCACGAAGAGATCCGCCGTGACCCGGATCTCTCATGAAGCGCAGGCGCTGCGGGCCAGGACGCACGGGAATAGCGCATCCGCAAGGGAACCTTTTTTGCTCAGGGAGAAAAGCCATGGCTCCTGTCAACCGCCGCCGTTTTCTGAAGGCTTCGGCCGCTTCCGTCGCCAGTCTGTCGGCGCTCTCCTACGCGCGCGCTGCCGACGCGCCCAACGAGAAGGTCGTGCTCGCGATGATCGGCATCGGCTCGACGGTACCCGGGAGTGTCGGCGGGCGCGGCCGGCAATTGCTCCGTCCCTTTGGCAGCTTCAAGGATGTGGACATCGCTTACCTGTGCGATATCGACGAGAACTTCTTTCCGTTGGGCCAGAAATTGCTTGCCGCAGGGCAGCGCCCGGAGGCCCGTGTGGAAAAGGACCTGCGCCGGGTCTTGGAAGACAAGCACGTCGATGCGGTCGTCGTGGCCACGCCCGACCACTGGCACGCGCTGGCCACGATTTGGGCGTGCCAGGCGGGCAAGCACGTGTACGTGGAAAAGCCGGCCTGCCATAATCTCAGCGAAGGCCGGCGCATGGTCGAGGCCGCCCGCAAGTACCACCGGGTGGTCCAGCTGGGGACGCAAAGCCGCAGCAGTGCCAGCCTGGCCCGGGCCGCCGACTTGGTCCGCTCGGGCAAGCTGGGCAAGACGCCCTCGGCACGCGCCTGGATCGGCGGTTCGCGGCCCAATATCGGCCAACCAAAGGATGCGGAGGTGCCCCCGGGAGTCGATTACGATCTCTGGCTCGGCCCCGCACCGGAAAGGGCTTTCAATCCCAATCGTTTCCATTACCGCTGGCACTGGATGTGGGATTACGGCACCGGCGAACTGGGCAACAACGGCATTCACGCCCTCGATCGGCTGCGGTGGATCCTCAATCTGGACGCCCCGACCCGCATCGTTGCTGCCGGCGGCAAGCTCTTTTACGACGACGATCAGGAAACTCCCGATACCATGACGGTTAGCTACGAGTTCCCCACGTGTTCGGTCACCTGGGAACACCGGGTTTGGTCGCGGGGCACCGGCGACGGCGCCGTGGTGTACGGTGAGCACGGCACCCTGGTCTTCAACCGGGAGGGCTGGCACGTGGAAAAGGGCATCGAAGCCGCGGACAAGGGCGATGGCGAAGGACAGGGCGTGGAAGGCTCGATCCATCAACGCAATTTCATCGATTGTATCAAGAATTCGTCGGGGACAACGGTCAGCCGGCCTAATGCGGACATCGAGGAAGGACACAAAAGCACTCGTTTATGCCACTTAGGCAACGTCGCCTTCCGCACCGGCCGGGCCCTCCGCTTCGACGCCCAGACCGAGACGTGCCTCAACGACGCCGAGGCCAATCGCTTGCTGGGACGGTCGTATCGCAAGCCCTTTGTGGTACCGGCAAACGTGTAGTGTTCAAGCAAAAAAGGACTGCCATGCAGGGTTTTCGCTGGCGCCGTCCCGCGGTGCGCGTGGCGATCGGGTGACTCCTGGCGGAAGAGGAAACGTTAGCCTCGCCGAGCTAAGGCTAGCGGGCTGCGGCCGAAAGCCAAGGATATGTTTAATGGGGCACCCTGGCTCAGAGGAGTGGCAGCTTAAGGCACTTCGGGATTGACCAGGGTCAGGCCCTCGGCGGTGGCGATGGCACCGAGGTTGGCATCAGCGCACACGAAGGCGTCAAGGGGGGTGGCGGTGTGCACGCCCAGCGCTGCCGCAAGCTGGATGGCATCTAGGGTGCGCAGGCGACGGGTGAGGCCGTGCCGCAGCAGCAATTGCTGGGCGTGGTGGAAGTGGGCGGCGGTGACCGGCAGGACGTGCCAGAGACCGCCGGCGATGTCGGCGAGGAAGCGTCCGCGGGCCAGGTTAAAAGCACCGACGGTGATGGTACCGGTGCGGACCAAGCGGGCCAGGACGGAGTGGAATTCGACGACGGCGAGGTCGGAGAGGAAGTGGCGGGCGCCTGCCTCGGCGAGCAGGGCATCGACCTTCGCGGT
>JBGQLF010000906.1:0-5161 GCA_041499985.1 Gemmataceae bacterium | reverse complement strand
GTAGGGCCAAATGACGTGTTGTATGACGTAGCCACAAGCGTCCCGCTTGTGGGCTGCTCCAGCCCACAAGCGGGACGCTTGTGGCTACGATTCGGCAAGAGATCTCTTGATCTTGCACTAAGTCAGGGATCAGTACTCGGCACTCGGTACTCGGTCCTGATCCGTGATCCCTGATCCCTGATCCCTGTTCCCTGTTCCTGAGGATTGTCGTGATGCCGAAGATCCTGCTGGTCGAGGACAATGAGATGAATCGCGACATGCTTTCGCGCCGTCTCCAGCGCAAGGGCTATGAAGTCGTCATGGCCGTCGACGGTGGCCAAGGAGTGGAGATGGCGCAGGTGCAGGCGCCGGATCTGATCCTCATGGACATGAGTCTGCCCGTCATCGATGGCTGGGAGGCGACCCGGCGTCTGAAGGCCAACCCGCAGACCCAGGCGATCCCGGTGATTGCCCTGACGGCACACGCCATGGCGGGCGACCGCGACAAGGCCGTCGAGGCGGGCTGCAACGACTATGATACTAAGCCGATCGAGTTACCCCGGCTGCTCCAGAAGATCGAGGCGCTGTTGCAGGCGAAGTCCTCCCCTTGAAGCGCCAAAACACGAATTTTTCCGGATCGGAGGTAGCCTATGCCGCTGCTCGATCATTTCCATCCCCCGCTGCATGGTCCACGGCGCTGGGAAGGCTTCCATCACGCCTGGGCCACCGTCATTGCGCAACACCTTAACCAGGAGACCCTGCCGCCAGACTACTTCGCCGAGCCGGAGATCAGCATCGGACCGGAGTTGGAAATTGACGTGGCGACCCTGGAGTTGACGCGCCCGGACCGTGCGGGAACCGGCACTGCTACGGCGGTCTGGTCTCCCCCGCGCCCGCCGATCGCGGTCAAGGTGGATTTTGCCCGTCTGGATAGCTACGAAATCCGTGTGTACCAGAACTTGGGGGGCGCCGAGCTTCGTGCTGCCGTTGAGCTGGTTAGCCCCGCCAACAAGGACCGGGCGGGAAGCCGGCGGACGTTTGCCGCCAAGTGTGCGGGCTACCTCAAGCACGGGATCGCGGTGGTGATCGTCGATATCGTGACGGCGCGGACGGCCAATCTGCACGAAGAACTGTTCGACACGTTGGGGGTGAAGAGCCGTCGGGCTGCTTGGCGCTCGTCCACAGGTCTGTACGCCGTGGCTTACCGGGCCGTGACCGTCCGCAAGGCGCCGCGCGTGGAGAGCTGGCCGGAGCCCCTGGCCCTGGGGGAGGCGCTGCCGGTCCTGCCGCTGTGGCTGACGCTCGACCTGTGTGTTCCTTTACACTTGGAAGAAAGCTATCTTGCAACGTGCCAATCGTTGCGCATCTCGGCCTGAAACGATCCAAGCGGAGGTTGGGATGTTCTGCCGCAGTTGAATCTGGAAGAAGCCTCCGTTCGGGTTAGCATAACCTGTACGGAGGTTTCCCATGGACAAATCGCGTCGTCACTTTTCCGGCCCCGACATGAACACTGGCACGTCGATGTCAGCTACTTCAATATCGCCGGCACCTTTTACTTCCTGTGCTCCATCCTCGATGTAGATTCGGCTACGTCGATCTTCCTCAAAGGCCAGATCGCCATGTCGGCGACGTCCTCGTCCTCGTCCTCATCCTCATCCTCATCCAGGTCCTCATCCTCGTCGTCGTCGTCGTCCTCATCCTCGTCGTCGTCGTCGTCCTCATCCTCGTCGTCGTCGTCGTCGTCCTCATCCTCGTCGTCGTCCACCTCGTCGTCCTTGGCGGCTGCGAACAACGCCGGGATTGCACTCCCCGCTGCTGGGCCGAAGTCGCCCAAAGTCAAGCCAGCCAGCTTGCGTACAGGTATGGCGTCGGTCTTGAGCAAGTCGATCGGAGCAGGCACCGTTGGCTCAGCCTCCTCGCCTATCGAACTAAGGACCGTGGCAGCATGCACTCGAACACTTTGAGCCGAATCTCTAAACATTTCGATCAGGTCGTCTCTGGTCAGGCCGTTAGCGCTGGAATTCATGGGAAAGTCTGCTTCCTTGGAGAACCGGGAAAGGGTCCAGAGCGGCTTGGCTATCATCGGCAATTTGGGCGGGCGGTCTTCAGGGGAAGAAACGCCTCACCCTTGGGCAAGTTAACCCAGATAGCCTTCCATACCCCACAGATGATCCCGTGCCGCTGCCCATTGGTCTTCCGGGTAGACGAGCATCACGTCAACGATCCCCTCAGACTTAGCACTGTGGCACGCACTTGCACAGTGACCCACCGACCCTTTACGGCATCCACTGATGCCCTGGTAATGGAGGTACTGGACAAAGGAGTCTTCGGCTTGATTGTCCTCGGCGGTTCCCATAACCTGACTGACAGCGTTAGGAGGCTGGGCCAAGGCAAGCGCGAATACATCCGGGTGACGACAAGGCGGTTCAAGGAGTTCAGCGAGTAGCGATGGCTTCTTTTGCTGCGAGTACGCCCGCTCTGATTGGTCTGAGGATTGGGCTGATTCACCCGCCCAAGGGCATGACTACAACCAAGACTTGGCCATAACCCTTTTAGGCATTTTTCTTGCGGCATGAAACGGAAGCGTCGTGTCTGCCCCCCCGCCTCCACTCTTCAGGTGGTGGCAGCTGATGACGGAATGGGACAGAACCCTTGCTCCGGCAAGGGTTCTGTCCTTCTTAGCCGCGAAGTCCGTGCCAACCGGCGGATGAAATTCCTCGCTTCGTCTGCCATGCGCTTGCCCTTGCTCATCACCGGCATCACCGGCGTTGCTGGCTACAACGCACTGCACTTTTTTCAGAAGCGCTATCCCGGGCAGGTATTTGGTATCCGCCCGCACCAGACCTTTCGCCTCGTCGGCGACGGCATCCTGGCGCTGGATGCCGAGGATCGCCGCGGGATGGAGGAGCTCTTTCGCACGTATCCCTTTCGGTCCGTCCTGAACTGCACCGGCAACTGTGCCCTGAAATCGTGCGAACTCGACCCCATCATGGCCCAGCAGCTCAACGTCGACAGCGCCACCAATGTCGTGGAGAACGCCCTGGCACATGGTAGTCGCCTCGTCCACCTCTCCTCGGATCTGGTCTTCTCTGGCCGCGGCGTCGGTCACTATGTCGAGACCGACCCGGTCGACCCGGTCACGGTCTATGGCAAGACCATGGTGCAATCCGAACTCCTCCTTCGCGAGGCGGATCCGAGCGCTGCCATCCTGCGCATCTCGCTGCCCATGGGACCCAGCTTCAATGGGCACGCAGGGGCCATTGATTGGATCCAAGCACGCTTCCGCCACGGTCGGCCGGCAACCCTCTATTTCGATGAAGTGCGCTCGTGCACCTACACGGACGACTTGAATGTCGTCTTCGAACGCTTCCTCACGGGCACGGAAAGTGGGCTTTATCACCTGGGCGGGCCACGTCCCCTGGCTCTGTATCAGATTGCCCAGATTGTCAACCGAGTCGGTGGCTACGACCCGACGCTGCTCAAAGGCTGCCCCCGCCTCGAGGCCGGTCCCATGCCGCCGCGCGCTGGCAACGTGAGCCTGTGCAGCGCGAAGCTCGAGGCGACCCTGGGCACCAATCCCTTCCAGCCCTGGCCCGTCGGCGAGCAGCTCGTGCCCACGGATCGACAGTGGCATTTCCAGCGTCCGGCCGAGGAAGCGGGGTCCCTCCAGCTGCTTGTCGAACGGCTCTATCACTACCCGATGTTGCCAGCGGCGAACTTGGCTTGATGCCGGGTTCGGAGCCTATCCAGCAACGGCGCAGGGACCACACTCCGCCTTGTCGAAAACCTCTTCGAGGACGCGGCCGTCCATGTCCTCGGGAGCCGCAACCTCCAGCAGGGACAGGATGGTCGGCGCCAGGTCGATAATCCGCGCACCTGTGAGCGTGGTCCCGCAACGGATGGACGGGCCCTGGGCCACCAGAATGGCCTCATCCCGGTGGCTGCTGAATTTCCTTGGGAAAGCTGGGTGGGTCGGACAGCGTGGATCGACTTGCGTGATCCACGACAGGTCGGGCGACTTGGAGCTCAGCTTGAAGCCATAATTATACCCTCGGTCCAGCGCCCATTTGGGTGTGATGTCCGGCGCCTCCTCCAGGCACTCGCCAAAGTAGATTTCCTCGCGCCGATAGGCCTTTTCGATAATGGGCGCGCCGGTGACCGGATGGCGCCAGGCCTCGAGTTCCTGGATCAGCCGATCGCGCACGGCCTCGTAGTGCCGGCCCGGCTCGACGATGCCCTGGGGCTGGCGCCCCTTCAGATTGACACGAATCACCGGGAAGTAGGAATTCTCATCGAAATAGGCTTCGGTCTGGGTCCAATCGATCATGCCGTAGCGCACGCGCGCCTCGTACCCGCCCAGGGCGCGCCAGGCAGAGCGGTACAGAAAGCGTTGGACCCAAGTAGGCAGCGTGGCCACTGACCAACACTTGAGGGCTTCGCGAAGCCGCGAGAGAAGGCGCGTGGTTCGGCCGCGCAACCGGATGAACCCTTTCTCCTGGAGCCACAGGTTGGGGAAGATCACCCAGTTGCTCACGCCGCCGCTGCCGTGATCGGATAGCACAAAAACGTTGGTCTCCGAGGGCAGCAGTGCCAGCAGTTCGCCCAGTTCGCGGTCGAGCTCCTGGTAGACCCGCAAGATGCTGTCACGCAGCCCCGACGGCTGATCTCTAAAAAATGCGCACTCCGGGTCGCAATACTGCCAGAAATAATGCGCGACCCCATCAGAGGCACCAAAGACGATCATGAAGCAATCCCAGGGCCGGTGCTTCAGCAAGTACTTTGCCGTGGCCGCCTGCTCGCGGATCGTTTGCAGGATGCGCTCCAGGGCGAGCGCGAATTGGCCGCGCTGCAATTCCTTGAGGATCGGGGCATCGATCGGATGGCGGCCGACGTGGCGCGTTAGCTCGTCATACAACTCCGGCGGGTACATGCCCTGGGCATCGACGTGGGATCCGGGTCCCTCGCCGGGGAAGTCGAAGCCACTGATCATGACTCCGTTGACCGGATCAGGTGGAAAGGTCCCGGGGATGGAGATCGACACGACCTGGCGTCCCGCCTCGCTGAGGACTTGCCAGAAGGTCGCCCCGCCGCGGCGATGGTCGGCGTTGACAAACTCCAACTGGTACGTGCCGGGTGGGTTGCGGAAGAAATCATAGATTCCATGCTTGCCGGGATTCTTGCC
>JBGQLF010000905.1:0-5166 GCA_041499985.1 Gemmataceae bacterium | reverse complement strand
CGCGGGCCATCCAGCGGCCGCGCCGTGGGCGAGAAGGCCCGTCAGGTCGGCCGCGCCGGTCGCGGTGCGCGCT
This sequence comes from Gemmataceae bacterium, assembly GCA_041499985.1. Classification (GTDB taxonomy): domain Bacteria; phylum Planctomycetota; class Planctomycetia; order Gemmatales; family Gemmataceae; genus JBGQLF01. The sequence continues at coordinate 5,093 of JBGQLF010000905.1, read as the reverse complement.
CATGCTTTTACGGTTATTAATCGTATCTGCATCCGTTTTGACCATGCCAAGATCGCGGAAAGTGCAGAAAAGAATGTCAAACATTGTAAAAGTTGAGTCTTCTCGCTCCACGCGGCTAGGCAGGTCGAGATGCCCCGGCCTTGTGCCGGGGAGCATCACGTTCGCTTCTAACGCTGTGCCAGCCAGAGCCATGGGATGCCCCGGCCTTGTGCCGGGGAGCATCACGCTCGCTGCTATAGCGAGTGGCCAACGTGAACCTCCCCGGCACAAGGCCGGGGCATCCGACCGCTGGCCGGCTGTTCCTTAGACACGAGCGTGAGCTACCCCGGCACAAGGCCGGGGCATCCAAGGCGAGTCGGTCGCGTCGAACGAGAAGTCTTTAACAGTTCCGCGGCGAGCGGATCGTCAGCCGATGAACTTGTACCCCTGGCCACCTCTCAGGACGGGCACGCCGCCTCCTTGCCCGGCGGCAGCGGGGCCTCCAGGAGAGCCAAGCGCTCGACGTCGAGCGGATTGATCTTGTAGGTGGCCACGGGCTCCAGGCCGAAGCGCTCCGCCGCCGCCTGGAGGGCATCCCCGACCGTATCCCAGACGCTTACAACCTGATCATTCTTGATGAGCGCATAACGGCCCGCCTGGCCTTCCTGAAGCAGGCGGGGCAGTTCCCGGCGGTAGGTAGCCAGATCCCGCAGAGCCCGCTCCCACTGCTCCGGAGATACATGGGATGGGCGGGTCAAGGGAACGTTCATGCGGATCCTCCTCGCGGAGACAACCCTTGAGACCAGGGCGCTCCCGCTTTTCTGGCCAGGAATTCCCAGACTTTCGCCAGGGGGTCTTCAGTCTTCCAGGCGTGCGTCAACTCTGGTCGACGCCTTGAGCCTTACTCCTATTCTGGCGGAGCCTTGCTGGGAATCGAGCGGATCGTCAGCCGATGAACTTGTAGCCCTGGCCATAGATCGACAGGATGTACCGCGGCGCCGCCGGATCGTCTTCGAGTTTCTTGCGCAGCTTGAGGATGTGGTTGTCCACCGTGCGGGTGGTCGGATAGGCTTCGTATCCCCAAACTTCGTTGAGCAGCCGGTTGCGGGTCACCACCTCGCCGCGGCAGCGGATCAACAGGCGCAGGATGTCGTATTCCCGCGGGGTCAGATCCACGGCTTTGCCCTTGCGCGTCGTCTGGAGTTTTTCAAAATCAATCTCGACCTCGCCAAAGCGGTACCGGGCCAGAGGAGCGGCGGCCTGCGGGTGGCTGCGCAGGCGGGCCCGGATCCGCGCCAGCAATTCCCGCAAGCTGAAGGGCTTGGTCACGTAGTCGTCCGCGCCGATCTCCAGCCCCACGACGCGATCCACCTCTTCGGATTTGGCCGTCAGCATGATGATCGGCATCGCCATGCCCTTGCGCCGCAGCTCGCAACACACATCCAGGCCGCTCATTTCCGGCAGCATGACGTCGAGGAGGATCAAGTGCGGATTTTCTTCGAGAGCCAGGTGCAAACCCTCATCGCCCCGGCTGGCCTTCAGAACCTGATACCCCTCGTTGCGGAGGTTCAGCGCCAGGCCGGCCAGTAGGTCCTTTTCGTCTTCGATAATCAGGATCTTGTACATGGGATCGGGAAAAGCAAGCGAAACCGGCTGCCGCGCCCCGGCTCGCTGTCCAGTTCAATGGTACCGCCGTGCGCATCCATAATATGCTTGACCAGGAACAGTCCAAGTCCATAGCCCCCCTTCGCCGTGCTGCGCGAGCCACGATAAAACTGCTCAAAAATCTTGTCGCGCTCCTCGGGGACAATGCCGAGGCCGCGATCCTCGACCTCGAGCACGATGTTCTTGGGGTCCGCGTGGAGTCGAACCGCGACAAACTTCGATTGGCCCGAGTACTTGGCCGCGTTATCCAGCAGATTCAAAACCGCCTGGGACACGGCGTCGGCATCAAACCGCACCGGTGGCAGACTAGGGGCCAGCTCGGTCTCGACCGAGAACCCTTGTTGGGCCAGGTAGCGCCGGTACGGCTCGACGGTGCGGCCGACCACAAGAGCCAGGTCTCCCAGCGCCAGCCGGTACTCCTTCTCGCCGCGGTCGATGCGGGAAAAGTCCAAGACCTTCTCAATCAAGTGGCTCAGCCGCTCGCTCTCGCGCGCGATGATTTCATAAAAACCCTGGCGTTCTTGCTCCGTGAAGTTCGGACCGCGCACCAGGGTTTCGCCGTAGAGACGGATCAGGGTCAGGGGCGTTTTCAGCTCATGCGAGACGGCGCTCACCAAATCGGCACGCAGCCGGCCGAGGGCCATCTCGCGCCAGACGTCGCGCAAGAGCAGCAAGACCCCCAGAACCAGCACGCACAGGACCAAGAGCGTGGCCCCCGTAAAGACGACCAGATCGCGGCGCCCGCCGGCTTGCCACAACGTCCCGGAGGCTGGAGCCACAGACAACGTCCAGAACGGGAAAAGACTCTTGAACGCGACGTTGGCAGCCGGGCCATTCGCCGTGGGGGCCGCACCCGAAACCAGGTCGAGCGTGGCGGCGATGCTGTCGTCCACCGAAAGTTCACCGCGAGCCTCCGGCAGAAGCTGGCCGGCTACCCAATCAAGGTCCACGGCGAACCCGACCAGCGTCTCGCGTTCGGCGATCCCCGGCAACAGGCTGTAAAAGGTTTGCTGCGTGGTTTCGCCGGCCTGAAGCGCTTGGGTATACACTTCCCCGGCGCGCAGCGGGCCATAATGCCGAAAGCCTGCGTCCACCGCGCGGCCCAGGTCGAAATGGCTCAGGAACGCACTGCCGCTCCTGGGGACCCGCGCGGCCGGTACGCGGTCTGAGAGGACCGCCAAGAAGTAGTCCAGTTGCTCGGCGCTCAGCTCCCAACGCCCCTGCACGAGATCCTGCTGTAGACCGACCAGCGCGGCCACAGAGGACTGCGCCGGCGCTTTCGACAGAGCGCTGGACTCGAGTGCGGCGACAACGGCATACGGTCGATGGAACCGGTCATACAGATTGCCGTACTTCTCCTTGAGCTCCGCGTAGGTTTGCTCCGCTTCCTGGGGCTTGTTGCTCTTGTGCAAACAGCGGGCCAGGCGCGCCAGTGCCAGCGCTTTGACGTCGTCCGAGACGGACAGCTCGCAGGCCTGGCGATAGCGGCTCAAGGCCTGCTCCAGGCGGTCCGCGCCACTCGTGCGGTCCTCGCGTAGTTCCCATGCTTCTCCTTCGGCCAAGATGGAGAGCCCGCGTGCATCGGGATCGTTCTTCCCCTCGTTGGGAGGCAACACGGCGTCGAGGGGCGGAAGTGGCGGGCTGCGCAGCAGGGGAAACCGCACCGCACGGTCCTGCACGATGAAGAAATGACGAGCGATCGGGTGTCGTGCTCCGACCTTGGTCAGCAGGTCCCGAATTGGCCGAGCCTGCTCGGGAGTCAAGGCGCGCTCGACGCGCAGACCAGCAAGCTCCTGGTCCCGCAGGCAGCTCTCGGCCAGGTGCCAGGCACGGCGCTCGAATTCGGCGGCCAGCTGTTCCCCGGATAGGCGGAGGTTAGAAATCGTCAAGCCGGCAATGGCCTGGCGCTGCCGCTGCACCGATTCGAGCCCGAGATAGAGGAACCCCAGTGCCGGGCTTACGATCGCGACTAGATAGACCAGAATAACGCGCCGGTAAGGCCGCCGAGTTTTTCGCCGATCAACCATTGCCAATCCTGCCGCGGTGGTGATGCAGCCCATATTCTACATTAGCTGTTCCGTCCACCACAGGCTACGATTGCTCGGGGCCTGTCGTCTCCGGTTGGCCTGGCTGGTCCTGATACTGTCCTGACACGGTGATGACACGGACTTTCGCTGCGTGTGGGATCTGGAGGCTGAGGAGCGCGAGGCGGTCTGGGCCAAGTTTGCCGGTGCGTGGCGGTCAGCAGGCCCTCGGGTTTCAGCGGGGCGAGTGAGGATTGGCCTGCCTGACCGAGGGCGTTTCCTACCAGCGCATTAAGCGGGTCAGCGACGGGCAGTTCACCGAGGAGAGCCATCGCGCGGCCCTGGCCGAATTGGTCGGCGCCATCAACCGCCTGGGGACATCCCACGTCGGGGGGGAAGGCAAGACCTCCAGCAGCGACGGGCAACGGTTCCACTTCCCCCGCCGCGTGCTTCAGCAGACGTTCAGCCACAAGATGAGCGACTTCGCTCTGGAGTTCTATTCCTTCGTGGCCGACAACTATGCCCCGTTCTACAGCACACCCATCGAATGCACCGACCGGGAGGCGCCCTTCGTTCTCGACGGGCTGCTAGACAACGAGACCGAGTTGCCCCTGGAGGAGCACTACTCAGGCCCATTGAGTGGGACAACGTGCTGCTGTACGGCCAGTACGTCATCAACCGAAGCCTCATCCGCATCCCCTAGCGTGCATTTTCGCAGTAATCGGGTTAGTACCCTGATCACGGCCATCGGGGATGAGACGGAAGACAACCAGCATCCCCAAGGGGTATGGGCAAGATAATGTGGCCACAGGGGCTCTACCCACGACACCGCCGATTGGAAACGCCCCATGCTTCGGCCTATCATGTCCGATACCATACCCGATGTGCTCGAAGTTGCTTCGGCGCTGGAAAAGAGAAAGGACACCCGCATGCTCCGGATACTGAGTCCCCTCTGTTGCCTCTGCCTCTTCGCCTGGCTCGGTTCCACCCGCGCTGAGCCGGTCATCCACGTCGCCCCGGTCGGCGACGACACCGTCGATCAGCAGGTGCTGGCGGTGGAGCGCGCCGACACGGCCTCCCCGGTTGGGGACGCGATCCACAGGGCGCCCGGGCGCGTGGTGCCGCTCGACCCCAAAGCAGGCGCCGAGGACGTACAGCTGGTCCGGAAGTGGGACGGCGCGCTGTGTCGCGCGCAGCTCGTGAACCGGGGCAAGGGTGCGGTCCGCGTCAAGGAGGTCGTGCTGTTCGACGTGTCACTGTCGCTGCCCGGGGAGACGGCGTGTTACGGTGAGGGTTCGCAGATGCTTAGTACGGCTTTGTCACATGGGGTGAACGTGCGTATAATGAGTTATGAAGACTACAAAGCGAGTACCTCTCGCGCCGGGCGAACCGATGCCGGCGCTGGACGCGTTTCTGCGCCCCTTG
>JBGQLF010000904.1:0-5169 GCA_041499985.1 Gemmataceae bacterium | reverse complement strand
GCGCGTTCCAGGCCCCCACCCCGCTTGCCGGGGTGGAGCCGCGGTTCGTCACCCCGGGAAGTCTGGCCCTGCGGTCCTCGGCTGTGCGGCCACGAACCTGGGCTCCACCCCGACAAGCGGGGTGGGGGCCCGAAGGGGACGCGCTGCTTGCTGGTGACGAACCCCTGCTCCACCCCGGCAAGCGGGGTGGGGACCATACTGCGGATTCACGCACGCTGGTTTAGAGATGCGCGGCGAGTCTGGATAGCCTTCAACGTACTTCTTGACCCATGCCGATAAAGGGTTAGAATGTAAGTCATGGAATTGTGCCACTTCTCCTTAAATCGGAGGGGGGAGAAGCCATGCCCGCAACCATAACTTGGACACCGATGAGCCCTGCTCCGCTTATCTGGCACGAACGGCTAGAGTTGGCCAACCGGCTCTATCGCCAGTACCACACGCGGTGCTTCTGGCACTCTCCGCGCGATCTGGTCATCACCGAGGATCTGATTCCTTTTGTGGTGAAGGGTTTGCGCACGCACGGCGGCCGCCGTGGGTTCATCCTTGCCGGGAAGCTTCAGCCGAAGGGCGCGACCCACCGGACCTCCGCGCGAGAACTTCTGGAATGCCGCTAACCCCTTTCCAGAGGGAGGTCGCCCGCATCCTCGCAGCGCACCGAAACCCCGAGAGCCACGTCGCCGGAGGTGCGGTGATCAACCGTGCCGACACCAGTCTTCGCTATTCGGACGACCTCGACATCTTCCATGACGCGGCCGAGAGCGTCGCCGTCTGTGCGGAAGCAGACGCAAAGGCCCTGCGGGAAGCGGGCTACGCGGTCGAGTGGGCGCTGCGACAGGAGGGGTTTTTCAGGGCGGAGGTGAGCCGCGGAGAGGATCGGGTCCGACTCGACTGGACGACCGACTCCGCCTTTCGCTTCTTCCCGGTGGAGCCGGATGAGGACTTCGGATACTGCCTGCACCCGGCCGACTTAGCCATCAACAAGGTTTTGGCACTCGCCGGCCGCGTCGAAATGCGTGACTTCCTCGACATCCTCTACCTCGACGACACCTACCTCAGCTTAGGTGCCATCGTCTGGGCGGCTTGCGGCAAGGACCCCGGGTACACTCCGTCGCTGCTCCTCGACCTGACGAACCGGCATGCCTGCTTCCGGGAGAGCGATCTGAAGGGTGAGAATCTCGCTCGTCCTCTCGATCTCAGGGAACTGAAGAAGCAGTGGCTCGCTGCCCGAGAGCGCGCGGAGAGCCTTTTTGCCGGGCTGCCCGAGGAGGAACTGGGCTGTCTCTACCTCGATCCGGTCAACAAACCGGTAACGCCCGATCCCGACAGCCCCACCTTCCCCCACCTGAAGCGCCATTTTGGAAGCGTCCGCGGGGCGTGGCCGAAGATATCCTGAGAGGGGAACGACGCGCAGGGGAGGCCGTACCGCATCACGCAGGGAACGCCGATCCAGCCGCTGGTGGAGTGAGGCGGGGAGCTCACCATGAAGACAGCCAAGACCGCACAACTGCCACCCTTCTTCACGCACGTGATCGGGTCGTTGCCCCGCCCGCAGGTTGTGCGCGACCTCCTGGCCAGGCGACAGGAAACCCCTCCCGAGCGGTTCCGGCGCGTGCTGGACGACCTGGTGCTCTTTGCCATCCGCTTGCAGGAGCAGGCCGGGCTCGACGTGGTCAGCGACGGCGAGTGGCGACGCACCCAGTACATCCGCGAGTTCCTGAGCCGCGTCGGCGGCTTCGAGCGCTGCCGCCGCTTCACCCATCAGGGAGAAACGAAGTACACCGAAGTAGTCGTGCGGCGGATGGCTGCCGCCGAGCCGGTCTTTGCTGAGGACGCCCGGTTTCTCGTGCAGCACACCGACCGCCTCACCAAGTTCGCTCTGCCCAGCCCGTTCTTGATCGCCGTCCGCTACTGGCACGAGGACCACAGTAGGGAGGCGTACCCGACACCGCAGCACTTCCTGGACCACCTGGCCGAGATCTTGGCCCGCGAGGCTCAAGCCCTGGTCGAAGCAGGGATCGACATCGTGCAGCTCGATGACCCGGCGCTGACCTACTTCTGTGACCGCCGACTGATGGCGACAGGCGAGACCCATGACGAGCGGCTGCGGCGCGCGTGGGACGTCGAGCGGCAGTTTCCGGAAGCCTTGGCGGCGATCAACCGGGTAGCGGAGGGACTGCGGGCGGAGGTCCACCTGCACTGCTGCCACAGCGTCTACAAGCGCCAGAGTGACGTGTCCGGGGATTACAAGCCGATCCTGCCGCGCTTGCGCGACGCCCGGGTGGATCGCATCAACCTGGAATTCGCCTATCCAGGCACGGGCGATGTCAGCGACCTGAAACTCTTGCCGAAGCACCTGGACATCGGCATGGGCGTGGTCGATGTCCGCGGCGAACGCCTGCCGTCGGTCGAGGAGATCGAGGCGCTGGGTGCCGCGGGGGCCGAAATCCTCTCACCGGAACGGATCGCGCTGAATCCCGACTGCGGCTTCGCGCCGGATGCCGGGGAGCCGCCCACCCTCGACGAAGCCTATGAAAAACTGCGCCGGTTGGTCGCTGCGGCCCGGCGGCTCCGGGAGCGCTTTGGCGGCTTGCTTGGCTAGTCGCGGCAGTCTACCATGGGTTCCAACGTGTCGAGAGAGGAACTCGTATGAAGAAGGATGACGTTACCTCGGACGAAGACGACCTCGGCCCTGAATATGACCTCTCGAAGCTGAAGGGGGGCGTCCGTGGCAAGTATCTTGAACGCTCCCGCGCTGGCACCAACCTCGCCCTGCTGGCGCCCGACGTGCGCGCGGCGTTTCCAACCGATGAGGCCGTCAACCAGGCTCTCCGAGCGCTGATGCAGACCCAGAACCCCGATTAACGCAACGTTGCAATTGACCGGGGCCGCCCTCACGGTTTGCGCACGGCATTCAGTCCGTAAAGCTTCGCCCGCATATGGTACAATGGTGTCTGACGCGCCGGCTATCCGCTGGAGGTGAGCTATGGCGAAGAGGCGAAAGCAAACCAAAAAGACGCTGGGCGAACGACCGGAGCGGGCGAAGCTGTCCGCAAAGGAATCGCTGAAACGACTCCGGGAATTCGCCCAGCGAAAGGAGCAGTTCGTTGCCTCTGTCCGAGAAGGCAAGGATCGAGGTGTATCTACCTGATCTACCGAGGCAAGCCTATCAGGACCTGCTGGACGCGCTTGACCAGGAGTTCACCTACACCTTCGGCGGTTGCACGATCCTCCGGGGACTCGACGGGAGCTACCTTTGCAGGCTGGGCCTGATGGTGCACGATCGTATTCACATCGTTTACACGGACACCCCGTTCGCCTTCGAAGAGAATTTTGCCAGGATTTCGCGGTATGCGGACGAACTGCGGGACGCGGCATTGGCGGCGTTGGATGAGGAGGCGGTGCTAGTCGTTGTGTCCAAGGTTTACCACGCAGAGCGAGTTCGCTTGTTGAGAGAGTAAACCGATTGATCCACGCTTGCCCAAGGGACTTTCTCAGGCTGCTGGCCGTGGCACGGACATTCCTGTCCGTGGTGGCTCGACCGGGACGCAGCCCGGCCGTACAGGTATGTCCGGCCCACGGTGCAACGCCCCTGGACGGGACTTTCTCCGGCTGCTGGCGGTGGCACGGACATTCCTGTCCGTGGCGGCTCGACCGGGACGCAGCCCGGCCGGACAGGAATGTCCGGCCCACAGTGCAACGGCAGCTGGCGGTGGCACGGACATTCCTGTCCGTGGTGGCTCGACCGGGACGCAGCCCGGCCGGACGGGAATGTCCGGCCCACGGTGCAAGGATCGGCCTCGCCGGAGAAAGTGCCTTGCCCAAGACATACGGCCAGCCGGAAGGACATGTCGCAGCGCGGCTTGGCTCATAGTATTCTCCTTGTCGGTCACGGGCGCGAAGCGGCCAATCCAAGCCCGCCAGCCTCTGAGGTAAAGATCATGAACTGGAGCCATATAGGCCGTACCCTGGTCGCATTCCTGGGCCTCCCTTGCCTGTTGGCCGCTGCCCGTGCGGAAGTACAGGACAAGAGAGCACCCAATATCGTCTTCATTCTCGCCGATGATCTCGGCATCAACGACCTCCGCTGCTACGGCCGGAAGGACCACGAGACACCCCACCTCGACCGGCTAGCGGCGCAGGGGCTGCGCTTCACCGCCGCCTATGCCGCCTGTCCCGTCTGCTCCCCGACCCGCGGGTCCATCATGACTGGCAAGACGCCGGCCCGCCTCCACCTCACCACTTTCCTGCCCGGCCGGCCCGATGCACCGTCGCAGAAGCTGTTGCATCCGAAGATCCGCATGCAGCTCCCTTTGGAAGAAAAGACGACTGCCGAGTTCTTGAAGCCGGCCGGCTACGCAACGGCCTGCATCGGCAAGTGGCACCTCGGCAATAAAGGCTTCGACGCAGGGGCGCAAGGATTCGACTTCGTCCACGCCGGCAGGCCGAACACCGACCCATCTACTTCGGAGGGCGGCAAGGGGGAGTATGACCTGACCCGGCAGGCGGAGCGGTTCCTTGCCGAGAACAAGGACCGCCCCTTCTTCCTCTACCTGGCCCATAATAATCCGCACATTCCGCTTGCAGCCAAGCCCGAGCTGGTCGCTCGCTACAAGGATGCCTTCAACCCGACCTACGCCGCGATGATCCACACGCTCGACGATACCGTGGGGCGCATCCTGGCCAAGCTGGACGAACTGGGGCTGGCGGAGCGGACGTTGGTAGTCTTCACCTCGGACAACGGCGGCCTGCATGTGCCAGAAGGAGTCACGACTCCGGCGACGCACAACACGCCCTTCCGGGCTGGCAAGGGGTTCGTCTACGAAGGCGGGATACGCGTCCCCCTGATCGTCCGCTGGCCGGGCCAGGTAGCGGCGGGCCGAGCCGTGGAGACTCCGGTCATCAGCACCGATTGGCTTCCAACCTTCTTGGAGGTCTGTGGCGTGGAGCCTCCAGGCCCGCTCGACGGGGTGAGCCTCGCGGGCTTGCTCCACGGCCGGGAGCTGCCGGCACGCCCGCTGCTGTGGCACTTCCCCCATTACAGCAACCAGGGAAGCCGACCTGCCGGCGCCATCCGCGAGGGCGACTGGAAGCTGATCGAGCATTACGAGGATGGCCGGCTGGAGCTGTTCAACCTCGCCCAGGACTACCGGCTGCTGGGCGACTGCGACG
>JBGQLF010000903.1:0-5173 GCA_041499985.1 Gemmataceae bacterium | reverse complement strand
CGCTGCCCCTTCAGCACGTCGTCAAAGACGATCTCGCCGAGGAGCTTGGCCTCCTCGCTTCCCGACAGTTCGACTGCCTTGATCTCCTTGTTGATGTCTCGTTCTTCGTTGGTGAGGAAGAAGTAGTGCTCGCCGCTGCGACTGATCAGCGTTTCCTTCTCCAGACGCCCCAGGCTGTCCCCGATCTGGCGCCGTAGGGCCAGCCGGTCGCCGTCGATTTGGTCCAGGCACAGGGTCACGAGGTTGTCCACATTTGCCTTCATCTCGTCCACATACCGGATAAGGAAAAGCACCTGGAGTAGGTCGATGTCAAACGGCTCCAGACTGGGGTTCATCTCGGCTTGGTCGATGGTCTTTTTGACCGCCGTATCGAGGAAACTCTCGATAGCTGGGTAGAACTCGTGCAGCGGGACCAAGACGCCGACCTCGTTGATTGAGACTGCCTTCGCTGCCGACTGAAAGGCGTCGAGCATGGAGCGCTCGCCACGGGCCAAGTGCATTCCCGTGGCCCCAGCCTTGCGGATCGCCTCGAACACTTTTTGGAGAAGCTGGAATTGGTAGGGGGCAAACGGGTAGTTCTTGACGAAATCCTCGGCGTCCTTGAACGGCCTGAACGTCATGCCGCAATTCTTGAACGTCAGCTGGTTCTTGAGAATGTCCCCTTTTTGCTGAAAAAGAATGCCGAGTTCGCCCTTCACGTCGGGAACCTTCGCCAACAGACGGGACTGGATGACTTCATCGACGTTGCTGCTGGAAAGCGACAGCGGCGGATAGAACCGGCCTTGAATCTTGGAGAAGTCCTCCTTCTTCTTGCGATTCATTTCGCCCAGCACGGCATCCATGTCTTCTTGGGACGTAACGACGATCCACGCTCGACGGCGACCAATCGTTCCCAGCCCCTCGGTGATCGTTTGCAGATTCACCATCAGTTGCGGATCATTGCCGATGAACTGGCCGACTTCATCAACCAGGAAGATGAGCCGATGCTGCGGCCCCTTTGAGTCCAGGTACTCCTTGGTCCACTTGCAAAAGTTCTCGACGCTGAGGGGAAAGGTATCTTCGGCTCCGTCGATCCACTTCTCCGCCGCCTGCTGACTCTGGCCCAGCGTCTCGCTCAACGCCTTGACCACCTCGTCCCGGTTGAACTGGTAGGCGTCCCGCTCCTTGCCCCATTCCGTGCCGGTGTACTTGCGGTAGATATCGTGGAACGCCTGGAGCTTGCCCTTGCCGTCCAGGTAGCGCTCCATGTGGGCGATGTGTGGGTGGTCGCCGCTATAGCCCTGCAACTCGTTCAGGACTTTGAGGAACACCCGCAGAATCAGGTCACGCCCGGTGCGATGGTCGGCCTTGCTGTCGATGTTGAAGAGGATGACATCCGGATCGGTGGCGACGGCCCTCTTGATGTCGCCGAAAAGCATAGCGTCTTTGATCTTGCTCTCGAAGAACTCGACCGCCTGCTTGCTCTGGCCATTCAGGGTATGGGTCTGGTTGCGCAGTAGGTAGGACAGCACCTTGAGAAAGTGCGATTTTCCCGAACCGAAAAATCCTGAAACCCAGACGCCCATCTTTCCGGCAGAATCGGGGTTCTTGCCCTGGTCCACGGCTTCCAGATACCAGGAGACGAACCTGCGGAAGTGCTGGTCGAGTTCCCGTGTGATGACGAATTCGTCCAGTTCTTGCCAGATAGAGGCATTGTCCAACTGGTCGGCCTTCACGACGCCATTGATGGGGCGGAAGAGGTCTCGCTCGAAGAGGTTCTTGATGAGCATCGGAGTCTCGTTTACGGGACCAGCTTGAACGCCCGGTAGTAGTTGTTGTTCTTCAGCTTGCCAAACAGCCGGAGGGACTGCCCGTCATAGCGACCTGGGTAGAACATCACGAGTGGGGTCTGGCCCATGACCGAGTGCAGGTTGCTCAGGAACGAGTGTGACCGCAAGAGGGGCCACACGCTGCCCACACCGGAGAGAATCACGAGGTCGTGCCGATCCGGCTGGGCAACCTCGGAGAAGACGCTGGCGAGCTTGGCTTCATGCAGAGGACCGGCCAACGCCTTTTTGAGGGCCTCATCGCCTTTGTCTCGCTGCATCTGGAGCGCCTTCTCGAGCAGCCCACGCTTCTTCAGGTAATCCAGCACAAAATCGAACAGGTTGACGTGTTGGACCCGCAGGTCCGGCATCTGCTTGGGAAGGTGGTCCAGCAAGACCCGAATGAAGTCACGGACCCGCAGATCCTCTTCGGGCGGGTAGTCGAAGATGTAGAAGGCGATCTCGTTGCCGATGCCACTGCCGCTCAGGAAATCATCTGAGATGACCCTGGGCAGAATCTTGTTCAGGCGTTCGTTCAAAGCATCGCTCATGGGGCCACCTGGATGCAACGCAGGACATAGTCCTCGTCGTGGGCCTTCAGGTAGCCAAGCACCTGTTCGGCAATGTGGACCGATTGCAGCTTCAGGCTGCGGGTGTTCTCGATGTACCCGGCCTGAGCGAGTGTCTGGAACACCGACGACCGCAGCCGCTTCCGGGTCGATTCGTGCCAGGATGGCATGTCGGGGTCACGTTCTCGGCAGCTATCGACGTAATCGTCCCACAGTTTGTTCGAGAGCGCCCTGCCAAACAATCGGTACTGCTCTCGGACGACGAAATCGAGGAAGTCGCCAAGCAACAGACTGTCCTTGATGGCGGCGGCGAGAACTGCATGGATGGCCACGCTGCCCTTCCCGTCTCGAACCATACGCCACAGGTCCGGCCCCATCGTCTGCAACCGCCCACGTACGAGCTGGGTCAATCGGCTGGCGGTGGCGGGACTGCGGGCCTGGAGAACGTTCCGCTGCACGATAGCGTCTTTCCAGCCCTCCGCATCGACCTCTCGCAGCAGCAGGTCGGCGATGACCCGGCTTTCCGGCAGCTTGAGCGCTCCTGCGGCAATATCGGCCTTGTAGCGCATTTCGGCAACTTCGATCATGGCTGCTCAATCCACCCGCTTCCTGTCCCTGCGGTTCAGAGGAACTTGTTCACCGGTCTACGGATTTTTCCTTTGTATCGGTATCTGCTCAGGGGCTTGGCTTCTCCCGTAAATCGGTCCAAGCACACTTCGACAACCTTGCGGGCTTCCACGGCCACGGCACAGGCGTCAAGTGTTGGGAATGAGCAGGAAAAGGAGCAAGGGTCGCAGACGGGGTAGTCATCCAGCTCCGAGACAGCAACAACTGGGAGGTCACCCGCTCGCCCAGGCTGGCACCCGAAGCGGCAGCCACGAAGACTTACTGGGCTGTTCTTGGCCCTAAAACCGGTTTTCACCAGCCTGTAGAATCAAAACTAAGATGAATATACCTTGATAAGATACGAAGGGCAAACAGGGGCCGGTGATGCAGCTCGGCCAAAGAGTACGAGACCTCCGAATGTACGAATGTACCACACACGGCCTTTTTCATTGACACCACCCACGCCGCCCGCCACACTGCATAAAACCAAAGCGAGGATCCGTCATGGCGCACACGGAGTATTCTGCCAGTGGTTGCAAGGGCTTTCGCCGTGCCGAACGGCTGAACCGGCGCGAGCTGCTCCGGGTCGGCGGCTTGGTCGGGCTTGGGCTGACCTTACCAGATTTGTTGCAGGCCCAGGCGCAAGCGCCTCCGGCCCCCAAGGGCACCAGCGGCCAGGCCAAATCGGTTATCATGCTCTACCTGCACGGCGGCTACGCCCAGCAGGAGACATGGGACCCCAAGCCGGAGGGACCGTCTCCCGAACGAGGCGAGTTCGGGGCCATCGCCACCAGCGTGCCGGGCGTGCAGATCAGCGAATTGTTACCCCGCTCGGCCCAGGTGGTGCACCAGCTGGCCATCATCCGCTCGGTGAGCCATCCGAATGCCAATCACGTGCAAGCCAGCCTGTCAGCGATGACGGGCCATGCCCATCCGCCCGAGACCGAGGCCCGCGGCGATTTTCCGCCTTCGCCGAACGATTTCCCGCCCATCGGAGCCGTGCTCAATCACCTGCGGCCAGCTCGTAAGCTGCCCACCTGGGTACAGGTGGGCCCGCTGATGCGGCGGGCCAACGGCACCGTGCTGCACGGCCAATCTCCCGGCTTCCTCAACGCCAAGCACAGCCCGCTCCTCATCGACCAGGATTTGCTGGCCGCCGAGGTCCGGATCGAAGCAGTCACGCCGGATCCGGAGACCCCGGTGCTGCGCCTGTCGGATCGGCGCCAGCTGCTCCAGCAGGTCGATGCTCAGCGCCGGTTGATCGATCAGGTGGCCGAGGTGCAAACCTACGATGCCTTTCACCAGAAGGCGCTGAACTTGCTCAGCTCCTCGGCCACGGCACAGGCGTTCGATCTGGCTGCCGAGCCGGCTGCGCTGCGCGAGCGGTATGGGCGGACGCAATTCGGGCAGTGCTGTCTGCTGGCCCGGCGCCTGGCCGAGGCCGGCGTGCCGATGATCAATGTCCACTTTTGCCGCACTCCCGACGGCTCGTGGGACACGCATGGCAAGCACTTCCCGCAGATGAAGAAGTACCTCTGTCCCATTTTCGACCAGGCATTTGCCGCTCTGGTCCAGGATCTGAACGAACGCGGCTTGCTGGATCAGACCCTGGTCCTCGCCAACGCCGAGTTTGGCCGGACGCCCAAGATCAATAGCGGCGGCGGCCGCGATCACTGGCCCTGGGTCTATTCCCTGGCCCTGGCCGGCGGCGGGTTGCGGCGGGGGGTCGTTTATGGTGCGTCGGACAAGATCGCCGCCTATCCCGTGTCGCATCCGCACGATCCCCGAGACATTGCCGCGACGATTTATCACCTGCTCGGCGTTCGCGACGACACGATCCTGTATGACCAGTTCCATCGGCCGCACCACTTGATCATCGGACAGAAGATCGATGGTCTCCTGGCGTGAGAAACACGCGCGCGGACAACATGAACGGACATCCTGATCCCCTGCTGGTCCAGACCCCTCACGACCTCTCGGCCACGCCCACGTCGGTGCGCTGGCGCATCGTCGTCCTCATGATGGCTTACAGCTTCATGACCTGGTTCAACCGGGTGAGCATGTCGGTGGCAGGCGACAATAGCATCATGCCGGAATACGGCTTCTCGCCCACGGAGATGGGCTTTGTCTACTCGGCTTTCCTTTTTGTCTATGCCCTGTTCATGACGCCCGGCGGCTGGTTCATCGACCGCT
>JBGQLF010000902.1:0-5177 GCA_041499985.1 Gemmataceae bacterium | reverse complement strand
TGCTCCACGCCTCGCGGAAGAAGCGGACCCAGTTGCCGAACAGGGAGAAGCAGACACACTTGCGCGAGAGGCCGGGCGAGGCGAGCTGCCGCCCACTCCTCGACCTCCACGATGCGCATGGCAGAGCGGACAGAACTCCGCCCCCATCCACTTCTGTCCGTTCTGTCATGGCTTTGCACATCGTCTCTGCCTGCGCCAAACCGGACCGCTCAGTTGTGGCAGTCTCGCTCGCCGCAGGTATAATCCGTACGGCATCAACGCGATCTTTCGTCGGGAACCAAGCCGGCCGCCAAGAACGGAGAGCCACGCATGCACTGTCCGAATGGTCATGGCTTGATGATCCGAGGCCAGAAGGCCTGGGTGTGCGAGGAGTGTGGCCATCGGCTCCCTGTAACCACGGAGACGCCGACCGGCGTGGAAGCGCTGGCAGACCTGGACTTGGCGCAACTTCCCTATCCCGTGGCCCTGACCGGCCAGCGCCTCGTGCAGGCTCTGGAAACCCCGCACGATGCCCTGAAGGTCCTCTTCCTGCTGAAAGACTGCCTGGAGGCAAGCATCAAGTACCTCGGCGTCGTCTTGCTGATCGAGTACGGCCGCAGTCCGTTCGCCACGCCCGAGCGGAACGAGGAACTGCTCAAGAAGCTGGTCCGGCCGTCGTTGGGCGTCTGGGTCAACGCTGTCGTCGGCGACTTGAGCCTGCTGCTGGAAGCACCGAACCCGCCCGCGGTCACGGCCAGGGCTCTCTTCGCCGGCCAGGAGCCGGGTCGCAAGCTCCAGGCGACGCCGCTGCTGGAGCGCTGCCGGCAGTTCGTCGAGTACCGCAACGATGCCCTCGGCCACGGAGCCATGCGTTCCGACCGGGCCTACCAGGCGGACCTCGCCGGCTGGCTGCCGACCCTCCGTGAGCTACTACAGGGTATCGCCGCGATGGCGCCCTGGCGGTTGTGCCTGGTCACGGATGTGGACCGCTGCCAGGTCTGGATGGGACCCGGCCCCGCGGCCGCCACCGAACCGGGGGTCTTCCGCCGCGAGCAGGTGGGCCATTTCGTCCTCCGTGGCCCGGCGGAGGGATCAGCCGTCCACGACCTGTATCCGTTCCTCGCTTACCTGCCCGATCCCGATCAGCAGAATCGGTTGCACTTCTACGATTCGGTTTATCGCTACCAGGCCACGCGGAAGGAAGCGACCGTCCTGGAGTACGACTCCGGCCAGCGGCATCCCCGCACCGAGCCAATGGCGGGTCTGGAAGAGGCATTCACTGCCGAGCTGCTGGCGAAGGCCTTCAAGTGGCACCGCGGCCGGATGGTGGTCATCGAGGGACGGGTGGCCAACTTCGGTGAAATCCTGGAGACGCACGCCGCCATTGTCGGCCGACGCTTTGCCATCGAGCATGTGCAGCGCTTCGTGACGCAGCACGGCCGCGGCCTGCTGGTGATCGAGGCGGAGCCAGGCAAGGGCAAGACCGCTCTGCTGGCGCACCTGATCGAGGAGGTGTTCGGGCAGCAGGTGCCGCGGCCGGTCCACTTCTTCTACCGCCGCACCGCCGGCATCACTGACCCCGATGTCTGCGTCCGCAGCCTATACCACAAGCTGCTGGAAGTCCACGATCTGACGGAGTCGGAGGAAGCCAAGCGGCAGACCACGCCGGAGGAGGTCTACCACAAGCTGATCGACCTGCTGGGCCGGGAGATCGCACCGCGTCTGTCCCCAGGCCGGCCCCAGCTGATCTTCCTCGACGCCCTGGATGAGGCCGACCGCAACGCCTTTCTGCGTATCCCGGAAAGCCTGCCGGCCGGTGTGTACATCATTGCCAGCACCCGGCCGGTGTCCGAACGCCACAGCCTGGCGCGACGGCAGTACCTGCACTGGTTCAACCTCGACGCCCCCGACCTGGTGCAGGAGAACCTGCGGGACGGCTGGGAATATGTGCATCATCATGAACTGGTCGGGAGCGATCTTTCTCAGGCCACGCTGGACGAGGTCGCCCGCCTTGGCGCCGGCAACTTCCTGGTGCTGAAGCTGCTCTGCCAGCACCTGCGGACGACCCTGGCGCCGGAGCAGGCGGGCGGCTTCCTCCGCCTGCTGGCAACAGACGGCGGCAAGGACCAGCTGGGCTTCATCTATGCGGAGTTCTGGGAGCGACTGACGGAGCGATGCAGTCTGGAGGAGGCGAACCTGCTGTGTGACGTGGCCGGGGTGCTGGTGACGGCCTACGCTCCCCTGACGGCCGACATGATCTGCGGCGTGCTGGGGCTGCGTGTGGGCGACTGGGACTTTGCTTTACGTCATCTCGCCGAGTACCTCACAGTGGTCGAGCACGACGAAGAAGGCATCCGTGAATCGTTCTACCGCATCTATCACGAGTCGTTTGCCGACTTCCTGCGGACCAAGTTGGCCCCAGGGCGTGTGCGTGTCGTGAACCTGCTGGCCAATTACTGCGTTGGCTGGCCGTCTCGGGCGGAGGGCTACCCACTGACCTACGGCCTGCGCTTCGGACCGGCGCACCTGCGCGACGCCGGGCGGCTGCGAGAGTTGGGGGAGTTGGCGACGGACGATCACTTCCTGGAAGCAGTGCGACGGCATGCCGGCGGGCTGCACCAGGTCCGGGAGTCGCTAGAGATGGGCCTGACAGCGACGCTCGTGTCGCGCAACCACGGGTTGCTGAGGCGAGGCCTTGCGGAGGCGCGCCGGCTGCTGACCGTCTCATCCTTGACTAGGGTGGACTATCTAGGCCACTCATTCGACGCGGCCGAGAATGCTGACCTGCTCCTGCTCGCTGAGCGGGCTTTAGGACCGACCTTCGCGCCGCGCTACTCGCTCCTACTCGCGTGGCGGGCGCTGCGAGCTGGTGAAGTAGGACAGTGTCGTCAGGGTGTCGCGCAGTTCCTGAACCGCTCAGACGGCTACCTCGCGTACGAGGAGGCGCACTTGTTTGCGTCTTTTTTCTTCGCTGCCTGGCAAGATGGCGTCCCGGGGGTAGAGGAGGCCTGGTTGCGAGTGTACCCCCCTCATTTCGCGGCGCGAGGCATCCTGGAGTCGATGCGGCGAGTTGCCCCGGCCTTGCCTCCCGGACTGTGGGAGCTATACGAGCGTCTCCGCTTCCAACTCCAACCCTCGTTGATCCCGCCCGAGCAGATGGAAGATCTGACCGCGCTGGCACCCGTGCCAAGGCAGCCGAATGCCGAAGTGATCGACCGCGCACTGCGGGTAGCCGCTCGCATTGAGGCCGTTTCAACGCGGATCTACGGCCGGGTGATCGAGCTGCTACTCGACGCGCTGGGGGATCTCGGCGAGCGCAGCCCTGAAGACTATGCGATGGCCTTGGGCGAGGAACTGAATCGCCAGGACGCGCCGTTCTCGGAAATGCCCATCCTGGCCGAGATCCTCGGCCGAACGCTCGACGGGCAACCTGTGCCCGTAGCCCTAGCTGAGCAGGCTGAGGTCCCTGCGGCCCCCGCTATAGGGGAGGAGATCGACTGGCTGGCGCCCCCGAAGGATCGGTTCCGGGCGGCGAACGCGGCCGAAACAGCCGCCCTCATGCTCAGTCGGCCAGCGGCCGAGACACTGATCCGGCGACTCTGCTCCTGGATGAGCGCCCAGAAGCACTACGTGACTATAGGAGGCGGATGGATACCATTCCGCGAAGGTCAATCCGACGACTGGCTGGACAGCGCTCGCACCATTCACGCCGCGCTGGAATGGGCACGGCGTGCGGAACCAAGGACTGACCTACTGTTGGAGGTCGCCCGCGGGACGCGCCACCTGACCCAGGGCCCCAGGCTCATACAGCTTCGTTCCGCGGCGGCCGCAGCACTCGTTCGGCCAGACATGCCTCCAATTCTGCGGCACGAACTCCTCGACCCACGACACCCCTGTGTGAAGATCGACGAAGCCGTTGCTCAGATGCTGGCGCTGGCCCTACACCTCAGTGACAATCTAGAACTCGCATGCTCGCTGAAGGCGTCGAGCGAAGAACTCGCACCCCTCTTCCGTGCCGCCGATTCGTTCAACGGACGGTTCGGCCTGGAGACTATTTCCCAGATTGCCGAAACGCTCATCGCGGTGAAGCACCCCTCCGAACTGCCGTTCGGGGCGGCCCTCGCCGGCCTGTACTGTCCCTCTGGTGTCGAGCTGGGGCCCCTGTTGCCCGGCCTACCGGCCTGCGCTGAGCGGGATTTTTTGCTCTACGTCTGGGCGTGGCGCGCCGGCGGAGCCAAAGCGGTTCGTGTCCTGTCGCAGATCGATTCGACCCATTTGCGCGCCGCGGCGGCGCTAGCCTCCCTGGGGGGCGACAAGGCTACCGAAGGTGAGGAGGGGCTTCCGACGAGGATGGATGCCTCGGCCTTGGAACTAGTGGAAGGGATGATGTCGGTAGCCGAGAAGGAGTCCGCCGTTCGTGCGATCATCGCGTGGGCTACCAGGCCTTCCGCCACACCATGATTGCGACCGATAATGGCACTATGTTCACTTGGAGCGAAAAAGAGGACGGGAGCGAAAAAGAGGACGCAGCCCAATTCGGAGTTAACGATTCCGAATTGAGCTGCGTCCTCTTTTCCCCCCCCTTTTGAGTCCTCTTTTCCCCCCTTTTTTGAACCTCGTAGGCCGATCCGGAGAGGCGCAAGACGTTGCCGGCGCGGGTGCCGGTCGGTTGCGTATCGAGGAGCAAACGCAGTTCGGCCTCCGTCCGGATGTCGCTGTAGTGCGCGAGAACCATCCGAACGCAGGCGGCAACACACGAATAGTCATGTTCCTGTTGGAAGTGTGGCACGTTGAGCCAACTGCTCGGCATGCTGCATCATCTCCTGCTCGGTTTGCGGTTCGGTCAACAGTTCTCCCGTGCCCGCATCGACCCGTAGCGTTCCGACGCGACCGAGCACGCCTTTGCCCGGCAAGGTAAACACGACGGGAACCGACCAGTAGACGCGCTCACCCACGATTAACTCGGGGGTATCACCACCGAATTGGGTGCTGAGTTCGTGCAGGACGTATTGCGTGACCCGCTGCCGTGCGGAAAACGACGTGATGTTCAGAGGCTGGGTCACCCGGATGGTGATGTCCAGAGTGCTTTCCGTGGGCAGGGACATGCCTGGAAGATGGGTGATCATGGCTACCTCCCTCTCGTTGTCTGCATCATCTCTGTTAGCGTAACCGGTGCCAGAAATGCCTGCAACGCCAAG
>JBGQLF010000901.1:0-5183 GCA_041499985.1 Gemmataceae bacterium | reverse complement strand
CTGCGCCAGCTCGGCGACGGCCTGGCTGAGGAAGCGCTCCTGCTCCGGCGTCAGGTGAGCCAGGTCGTCGGGCAGGCGGCCGTAAGCCGCCCCGAACAGGGCCAGGACCTTGCGGGCATGCAACAGGTCAAACAGATCAACCAGGGAGGCATTGTGCCCTTCCCGGAGTGGGATCTCCAGCTCGTGCAAGAAGCGACTGACCGCCAGCCAGAAGTCATCGCGGACCAGGAGCAAACACTGCACGTGCTGGCCGTCGCACTGCCGCAGTGCTTGTACCAGCTCTGCGTTCGGCTCATTGCGCTGGGCGTGCAGCCATTGCTCGAACTGGTCGAGCACCAGCAGGACTTTCTTGCCGCCCGGCAAGCCACCGCTCCGGCGCAGATGGGCGAGCGTGTCCACCAGGCCCAGGTTTTCCGGTAACCCAGCGCCGCGTTTGCGCAGCGCCTTGAGGAGACGGCTCTCCGTCTCTTCGGGTGTGGCTTCGACGTAGACCCCGACCACCCGCTCGGCCAAGCGCGGCAGCAGGCCGGCCTTGACCAGCGACGACTTGCCGCAGCCACTGGGTCCATAGAGCAGACCGACGCGGAAGGTCTGGTCCGGATCGGTCTCCTCGAGGCGCCGTTTCCAGAAACGCAAGCTCTCCGGCAACCCCTCGCGATCGCGCACTCCGGGCAACAACTCCAGGAAGAAGTCCGCCTCCGTGGCATCGAACGAGCGCAGCCCCTGGGGAACAACCTTCAGCGTCTTCGGCGTCGCATCCAGGACTGCCGATGCTGGCTCGGGCGGGATGGCGGAGGGAAAGATCGGTGTCGTGGAGGTGGTTACGGCAAGCCGCGGGGGCGCTTGCCAATGGCGCAGGTCTTCCGCGAAATCGGCGGCCGTGCTGTAGCGCTCGGAGGCGCGCTTGGCCAGCGCCTTCAGACAAATGCGATCGAGTTCTCTCGGAATCAGGTCATTCAACTGGCGCAGAGGGCGCGGCTCGCGGGTGATGATCTGCTCCAGAACCTGGCCCATGCTGTCGCCGCGAAACGGCCGATGCCCGGTGAGCAATTCGTAGAAGACCACACCCAGGCTGTACACATCACTGCGGGCATCGACGAGATGGCCTTCATTGCGGGCCTGCTCGGGACTCATATAGTGCGGCGTGCCGGCAAAGGTGGGCCCGGTGCCGACCTCCGTCTCGCGCAGGGCCAGGCCGAAATCGACCAGGATGGGATGGTTCTGGGCATCGAGCAGGATGTTGGCCGGCTTGATATCCCGGTGCACCAGGCCGCGCTGATGCGCGTGGTGCAAGGCTTCGGCGACGCGAGCGATCAGCTCCACCGCTTCGGGGAGGGCCAGCCGTCCTTGCCCGAGCCGTACCTGGAGATCGCAGCCTTCCACGAACTTGGAGACCAGGTAGCACAGGCCTTCGTCGGTGCGCCCGACTTCGTAGACCGGCACGATGCCGGGGTGATCGAGCTGGGCCAGCATGCGGGCTTCGGCCAGGTACGCCTCGGCATCCTGCGGCCCGGCGAGGTGATCCGGATGGGTGACCTTGATGGCCACGGTGCGCTGCAAGTCGGCGTCGTACGCCTTGTAGACGACGCCGAAGCCACCCGCCCCGAGTTTGCCGGTGATCTGGAAACGGCCCAGGCGAGGGGGATCCGTGGGGGTTCGTGCCCGAACGCGCTCGCGATGGGTATCCGTGGACTCGTGCAGTGCCCCGGGACTCTGCGCTACCACGGCCGCTTCGAAGGCCGCGGTGATGAGGTGGGTATCGTCAGGGAAGCGCTTGCAATACTCTTCCGGGACCAGCGTTTCGCCGCGTTCGCTGCGCTGGGCAAATTCCAGGAGGAGCAGCTTGTGCAGGACCAGCGCACGCAGCGCGGTCGGGGTGTCCGCCAGATAATCTTCGATCCGCGGTTGCTGCCCTGCCTGGCAAGCGGCCTGGAAACGGAGGCAAACAGCCTCGGTGGGATCGACTCCGGGAGCCATCAGCAGTTTGGTCTTGGTTTCGGATGCCTCGTTCATACAGTCTGCTCGCATAATCCGATCTGCGAAGACCTCTGCTATAGGGTTTTAGTGTAGCAGACAACGAACCGGGAAGCGAGTGCAAAGTAGATGACTACTCCTCGCATAGAATAATATGAGCATTCCACTTCCTGACATGGGGAGCTAGAGCGTTTCGCGTTTGGAGGTAGCGACGAGCGGCGGGGTTTATCCCAGCCGGGACGAGCTTGGCGGCTCGTCGAAACCGCTACACGCGACTGCGAACTATGCTAATTCCTTGCAATCGCCCTCCGCTTGGGTAACCTGACACTTCTGACTCGGGAGCAACTGCGCTCGCCCCGTAACGGTGCGGAGTGTTCCGCGTCTCCCCGGACTCCTTGCCCTGTTGAGGTTCTTTATGCGCCGCTGGACTCCCCTGTTCTTCGTGTTGTTCTGTGTCTCGGTGGTACGCGCCGAGGATGCCCCGCGGAAAATCGCTACCGTCGAAGGCGTGACGGAATATCGCCTGGCCAACGGCGCCCGCGTGCTGTTCTTCCCCGAGATGTCGCGGCCGACGGTCACCATCAACCTGACGGTCCTGGTCGGCTCGCGGCACGAAGGCTACGGCGAGACCGGCATGGCCCATCTGCTCGAACACATGGTCTTCAAAGGCACGCCGACTTTCCCCGACGTGCCCAAGGCCCTGCGCGACCACGGAGCCAACTTCAACGGCACCACCAATGTGGATCGCACCAATTATTTCGAGACCATGCCGGCCACCGACGCCAACCTGGAGTTCGGCATTCGGCTCGAAGCGGATCGCCTCGTCAACAGCCATGTCAAGCGCGAGGACCTCGCCTCGGAAATGACGGTCGTCCGCAACGAGTTCGAGCGCGGCGAGAACAGTCCGCAGGGCGTTTTGATGCAGCGCATTCATGCCGCGGCATACGAATGGCACAACTACGGCAAATCAACCATCGGCAATCGCTCCGATATCGAGCGGGTCCCTATCGAAAACTTGCAGGCGTTTTACAAGAAGTTCTATCAACCCGACAACGTCGTCCTCATCGTCGCCGGCAAGTTCGAGGAGGCGAAGGCCCTCGCCCTGGTGCAGAAATACCTCGGCTCCATTGCGAAGCCGGCGCGCAAACTGGACGACACCTACACGGAGGAGCCGGCCCAGGACGGGGAGCGCACCGTGGTCCTGCGCCGCGTCGGCACGGTCGGCTCGGTCGGCGTCGTCTATCACATCCCGGCGGCGGCCCATTCGGACTGGGCTCCCTTGAGCGTGCTCGCCAGCATCGTGACGCAGCAGCCCAACGGACGGCTGTACAAGGCACTTGTCGAGTCCAAGAAGGCAACAAGTGCGAACGCCTCGGCCAACAACCACCACGACCCGGGTCTGTTCACCGCCTCTGCCCAGGCCGAGCCGGGTCAGCTCGACGCCGTGCGTGACACCCTGCTCCAGACACTCGAGAATCTGGCGAGTGTGCCGTTCACGACGGACGAGGTCGATCGGGCCAAGGTCCGCAGTCGCCGTGCTCAGGAAATGATGCAGTCCAACAGCACGAGCATGTCGCAAGCACTCAGCTCCGCGTCGGCGCTGGGCGACTGGCGGCTACTGTTCGTGCAGCGCGATCGCACCGCGGGCGTCAGCGCCGACGACGTGAATCGCGTGGCGCGGACCTATTTCCAGCAGCACAATCGCACCGTCGGCATCTACCTCCCGCAGGATCAGCCGCAGCGGTTGGCCATCCCGGCGACGCCGGCGCTGGACGCCATCGTGAGCACTTACAAGGGCGGCAGCGTGGCAACGGCCGGCGAGGCTTTCGACCCGTCGCCGGAAAACCTGCAAGCCCGTACCAAGATCGTCGACCTGGGGGGCATCAAGGTGGGTCTGTTGTCGAAGAAGAATCGCGGCGAAACCGTCTCGTTGGTGCTGACGCTGCACTATGGCAACGAAGAATCGCTGAAGGGCCAAACGACGGCGGCCGGGATGTTGCCGTCGCTGATGTTGGCCGGGACCAAGAAGCACGATCGGCAGGCACTGCGCGACGAACTCGACGCGCTCGGCGTCCGCATCTCGGCGGGTCTGGGCGGCTTCGGCGGCCGCGGCGGCCGGCGTGGCGGCGGCGGTGGGGGTGCGAATGCCAACCCGGGCCAGGCGACGTTCTCCGTCGAAGCCAAACGGTCGACGCTGCCCGCGGCCCTCAAGCTGCTGGGCGAAATCCTCCGCGAGCCGGCGTTTCCGGTGGAGGAGTTCGACGCCATGAAGCGCCAATCCCGCGCCAGGGCGGGGACGACCCGAACGGAGCCGTCGACACTGGCCAGCAACCGGCTCGCCCGCGCCCTGTCGCCCTACGGGCCGAGCGATGTGCGCTATGTGCCGACCGCCGACGAGAGCGAGAAACGCCTGCAAGCCGTCACGCTCGCTCAGGTGCGGGCGCTGTACGAGAAGCAGCTCGGCGCGACCACGGGCGAGATCGGCATTGTCGGCGACTTCGATCCCGAACCGGCGCTGGCCCAACTGCGTGAGATCCTCCAAGATTGGAAATCCGACGTGCCGGTGCGGCGCCTCTCGCGGGTGGCCCCGAGCAACCTGATCGGTTTGAAGGAAGACATTGTGACGCCGGACAAGGCGAACGCGGTCTTCCTGGCCGGCCTGGCGTTTCCGCTGAAGGAGACCGACGCCGAGTTCGCGGCCCTGCGGCTGGGCAATTTCATCTTCGGCGGCGGCACGCTGTCGTCACGTCTGGGCAACCGCATCCGGCAGAAAGAGGGGCTGTCCTACGGCGTGACATCGTCGCTGACCGCCGCGCCGCGCGACGCAGACGCCCGCTTCACGGTCAACGCCATCACCAATCCGCTGAACATTGACCGCGTCGAGAAAGCCGTCCTCGAGGAATTGAATGTCTTCCTGTCCCAGGGGCCATCGCCGAGCGAACTGAGCGACGCCCAGCAGGCGTACCTGGAGGCGCAGAAGGTGGGCCGTACGGGTGATGCTGCCATCGCCGGCCAGATTACTACCAACCTGTACTTGGGGCGGAGTTTCGCGCATCTTAGCGAGTTGGAAAAGCGGATCGCGGCGCTGACGCCGGATGAAGTGACGGCGGCGTTCCGCAAATACATCGATCCGAAAAAGCTGGTGATTCTGCGCGCCGGCGACTTCAAGAAATGAGGTGCTCACATGCGGCTGCCTGTAGTCCTTATCG
>JBGQLF010000900.1:0-5187 GCA_041499985.1 Gemmataceae bacterium | reverse complement strand
CGGGGCCACGCTTGAGCTCAAGTACCTCGGGAGCGCCATGGCGGGCCCATTCCTCCATCGGAGGTCCAAACACGCCCACGCGGCCGAGGGTGCGATGAGCCACCCCTGCACGGTTGGGCCAGAACTGTGTCAGTCCAATACAGGTATCGGCGCTCAGGAACGCCACGTTGACGCCTGCCCGGATGGCGGCCTCGACATGGCGATACATGTCTTCGGACCAATACTCGTCATGGCCCACCGAGAGCCAACCCTTGCAGCGCAGCAATCCCTGCCCGTCGGTGTGCGTGTCCACGTTGCTGAGGTAGGAGACGTCGTAACCGTGCTGTTCCATCCAGAACGCCAACGGGAATTCCCAGAGCAAAAACTCGCCAGACCCCTGCGACAGTGGTGCATCGAGGATCTGGGGGTATTTGCCGTAGGGCCGGTCAAAACTGGCACGCAGGCCCGGTCACCAGTACGCTCCGTGTTTCTTGCCGTCGGTGTATAGCGACCATCGGCCCGGCCAGCCATTGTAGGCGCACCAAGTCGTGTCGCTACACTGGAAGAGGAAATCGCATTTGCGATCGTCGCGGACGATGAAGATCACGTAGCTCTGAAGCCGTTCGCGCTCGGCGGTCAGCTTGCCGAGATAGACGCCGCTGGGCCAGTCGCGGGGAATCACGAACTGGGTCGCTGGCTCCCAGCGGCACTCCCGCAGGCGCTCGGGGCCAACCTCCGGATCGGGTTGCACCTGCCCCTGGAGCGGGCCAAGCCGCTGCAGGTGCCGACCGCCCTTGCCCTGGTAGTAGCCGAGGCGATAAAGGTCGATCACGAACGGCGACGGCGGGTTGGTGCTGACCATGATGGCCAATGTCTCCCCGGCCCGCACGCTGGTGCGGGAGCAGTAGCCCTCGATCCAGGGACAGCGGCATTTGATCTTGGGATCATCGACACGGGTGTTTTGCAGCAGCCAAGAGCTCGTTCCCGGCTGGTCATTCTCTGCGCGAATGAGCTCGGACGAGGCGGGTGCCGCGGCACACCATTCGGCTACAGGACTGAGCGTGTTCGCGAGGCACGCCGCCGCCGCGCCCTGGAGCAGTCTGCGACGATCGAAAGGCGCCATGATCCATCCTCGGTACAAGGGGTCTCTCGCTTGGCCACCAAGTAGCGGAGAGTTCACTTCTTCGATTGATCCATCGACTTCGGCTGCACACGGAAGCCGGCGGGACCCCCCTCGGATTTGGTTGCGGGCAAATCGGGCAGCTCCGCTTGTTGCTTCAGGATCTCGGCGCGGTTCGACTTGTAGATCTTCGGCTGACTATCGCTGCATCCAGCGACGCTGCCCAGACCGATGCACGAGACCATCAAAACCAGTCCCGCCTGCCGCATGGGGGCCTCCCTACGAAAAAGAGCTGTTTCTAAGACGTGGGGCAGGCAGGAATGCCGGTCCCACGTCTTGGATTTCGGCCGGTCAGTAGCTATTGGAGTTGATGACTTCGCCGCCGGCGCGGGTCGCGAGAGCTGGCAGCACGCTGTTGGCCGTGTAGGCCAGGAACTTGACCGAGGCATCCGCGAAAAGGAAATTGGCGCCGCCGGAGTGCAAGCTCCAGAAGTGGGCAATGTCACACCCGTTGTTGAGGCTGCCCTGCGTGAAGGAATATGGACCCTTTGCGCAGTTGTAGGGTGCTTTCAAATACTGGGAGTCGGTAAAGAGTTCGTTGCTGCCCAGGGCCACGTCCATCGACGCATTGCTCGCCTGTCCGCCGCCGTTATACCACCAGCCATAGTTGAAGTCGAAGGCGATGGGCCGCTCGCCGACGATAATCGTATTGCTCGTGCCGTCCGTGACATCCGGGATACGGACCCTGGCGAGTTTATAGATGATACCGTCTTGGGTGTTTTGATTGGTTCCTTCGACGCCGAGATACTCCGTAAACGCGAAGGTCGCGCCATAAAATGTGTCAAAGGCCACCAGTGGCGCTCGGCCATCTGAGGGGCAGAAGTACAAGTTGATGGGAATTTGCTCGGGGGCGGCGTGGGGTGCATTGGTCTTCCCGTTGAGCGCATCCCAAACGTTGGTATCTTGGGCATAGGCAGTTAGACCCAGTTGGTACACGTTACCTTGCTCGATAAAGGGTGTGATGCGCCACAACCAGCTGAGGTACGTAAAGCCGGTGATCGGATCCGCAGGTTTGTTGCCTGTGTTCGCAGGGGGAAACTGTCCGTACGTATCATGGAAACTGTGGAGAGCGAGCCCGATCTGGTGCAAGTTGTTGGTACACTTGGCGCGGTTGGCCGCCTCGCGGACTTTCTGGACAGCAGGCAGCAAAAGTCCGATGAGCACGGCAATGATGGCGATCACCACGAGCAGCTCGATCAACGTGAAGCCCGTGGGGCTTCGCTTACCTCGGGAGAGGGGATGGTCCATCGGCTTACCTCAATGAGGCGAGAAACACGGTGAAACAAACTGGGGATGCTCTGATGGTAACGACCGACCTGGAGAGTGTCCACTTTCTCTTGCGAAGACGGTGCGTTACAACAGTTCGGTAATCGGCGTCGGGTCGTCGAGCACCGGCACCGGGCGGCCGCTCGGGTCCAGGAGATGCAACTTCGGGTCGATGCCTAGCACTTGGTAGATCGTCGCGTGGAGGTTGGCCGGCGTCAGCGCACGCGTGTGCGGCCGCGTGCCGAGCCGATCGGTTGAGCCAACGATCTGCCCGCCCTTGACGCCGCCGCCGCCCAGCAGGCAGAACATGGCCTGGCCCCAGTGGTCGCGTCCCGGCGTCCCCTGGCTCATCGGTGGACCGCCATTGCCGCCATCATTCATCTTCGGTGTCCGACTGAACTCGCCGCACAACACGACCAGGGTCGTCTCCAGCAGGCCGCGGTCGTCCAGATCCTGGAACAGAGCCGACACGGCACGGTCCACCATCGGCAGGTAGCGCTCCATGCCGGCTTTCAGGTTCCAGTGGTGGTCCCAGCCACCGAAGTGGACGGTGACGAACGTCGAGCCGGCCTCGACCAGACGCCGAGCCAGGAGCGTGGCTTGCCCCCAGGGGTGCCGGCCGTAGTGGTCGCGCAGCCGGGGGTCTTCCTGGTGGATGGCAAACGCCTGGCGAGCAGCCTGGCCGCTAACGAAGTCGAAAGCCTCCCGGGCGAAGCGATCCATCGCCTGGGACTCGGTAAGGGTATCCAACTCACGGCGCGCGGTGTCGAAGTGGCCAACCAAGGACCGGCGATCCTCCAGCCGCTCAATGGACAGGCCCTGGGCCAAGTTGAGGTTCTTGACCTGGAAGTTGGGCGCGTTCGGGTCGCCGCCAGTGGCAAACGGGTTGTGCTGGACGCCCAGCTGGTGGCCGCCGAAGTAACCCGGGTTGAGGCCGATGCTGCTGGCGTAGGGCACTGCGACATAGCCAGGCATATTGGGGCGACGCGGGCCGAGCTCGCGGTTGACGATGGCGCCGATGCCGGGGAACCTCTGTAGCGAGTTGGCGCCGCTGACGCCCATATCCTTGGTGGTCAGCATCCGATGACCGCCGGCGAAATGGTCGCCGGTGTCGTGGTGCAGGGAGCGGACAATCGAGAACTTGTCTGTGACTTGGGCCTGAAGGGGGAACAGCTCGCTGATCTCGAAGCCGGGCACCCGGGTGCGGATCGGTTTCCAGATGCCGCGGTACTCGGCTGGGGCCTCCGGCTTGAGGTCATACAGGTCCATGTGACTGGGGCCACCGTCCAGCCAGATCAGGATGACCGACGTGTTCTTACTGGCGCCGGCCCTGGCCGATTCCTCCTTGGCGTGCAGCCATTGCGCTAGGTCAACGCTGGCCATACCGGCCACGCCGAGCCGAAGAAAACTCCGCCGGCTCATGCCGTCGCAGTACTGGCGGGTCGAACCGAAATCGAGACGAAACATGACATCCCCCCGTGGTTCAATGGGATGGCCCATTCATTGAGTTCGTGCTCAGAACAACTCGGGGAGCACCCTGCCCTCCTCGAGCAGATCGAAAGGTCTCCCCTCGCGGTCGGTGGCGTGTAGCTGGTCGATCCCCATCGCGTAGAAGACGGTCCGGGCGATGTGTTCGGGAGCGACCGGATTGTCGGCGGGGTACTCGGCGCGCTTGTCGCTGGTGCCGAACGCTTGGCCGCCGCGAACGCCACCGCCGGCCAGCAGCACCGACATGCACGCCGTCCAGTGATCGCGTCCGGCGCCCCCAGGGCCGCCCGAGCGGTGGTCGCCGATCTTCGGCTTGCGTCCCATCTCGCTCGACACCAGTACTAGCGTTGTCTCCAGTAAACCGCGCTGGTGCAGGTCGTCGAGCAGAGCGGCGAAAGGCCTGTCGAACTCCGGTAGAAGGCGGTCTTTCAGGCAATTGAAATTGTTGCCGTGCGTGTCCCAGCCACCGCCGCTCTTGCACAACGTGTCGAGTTCCTTGTCGCCTTTCCAGAAAAGTGTCACGAAGGGAACACCGGCCTCCACCAAGCGACGTGCCAGCAGCATCGACATGGCGTTGATTCCCAAGCCGTACTTCGCGCGCAGCCCCTCCGGCTCGGCGCGGAGATCGAATGCGGCCTTGGTCTGCCGCGAAGATAAGAGCGTGAACGCCTTGTGCTGGTGCTTGGCGTAGTCCCGGGCGGCCCAGGAATGCTCCGCCAGACGGTGTGCCTCGTCGAGGGCGCGCAGCAGGCTGCGGCGATCGAGCAATCGGTCGGCGGGGATGTCGCCGCGCAGGTTCAAGGCCGGAGCGGTGAAGTCCAACGGCCGCTCGCGTGTCCCATCGACGAAGACGGGATCGTACTCAATGCCCAGCCGGGCGGCGAACTGCCCAGGACGGGTGTACTCTGGGGCGCCCTCCTTCTGAGGAAGGGTGATGGCCGAGGGCAGGTATGCGTGCGGTGGCCTTTTGAGAGCGACGACCGAGGCCATCGACGGCCAGTCGGTCGGAGAAGGCGTGCGGGCGTTGAGAAGTTGGTGGAACGTCCGGTCGGGAGCGTGGCCGGTAAGGTTGTAGTAGTAGCCGGCATGGTGATCGCCGGTGCCACGGCCTTGGTCCCCCAAGGAGCGGACAATGGCAAGATGGTGCGCCTGTTTGGCTAGATGCGGAAGGTATTCGCACAAGGTGATGCCCGGAGCAGAAGTTGCGACGGGCTTGAAGGGACCGCGGTACTCAGCCGGGGCGTCCGGCTTCATATCCCACGTGTCGATATGCG